>NZ_JBNAZM010000015.1:0-99376 GCF_051195215.1 Arhodomonas sp. AD133
CACGTCCGGTTCGGAAGGCGGGTCGCAGAAACCCAGCCGGTGAAAACCGGCCAGGGCGCTGCGACCCGACCCTTACACCAAGCTGCCCACGATCCAGCGCGGGGTCTATCTCAACCTCTACCAGGTGCTGGATCTGTTCAGCCGCTACCCGGTCGCCTGGATGATCAGCGGCAAGGAGAATGCGGCGTTGGCGCGGCATCTGTTCGAGCACGCCTTCCAGGCCCATGGCATCGAAGCGGGCACGCTGGTGATCCATCAGGACCGCGGCGCACCGATGATTGCCCACAGCTACCGCGACTTTCTCGATGCCTACGGCGTGCGCCGCAGTTACTCCCGACCCCGGGTCTCCAACGACAACCCCTACAGCGAGGCGCAATTCAAGACTCTGAAGTACACGCCCGGCTATCCGGGCCGATTCGATGACATCGACCATGCCCGGGCCTGGATGAGCGGCTTCACCGCCGAGTACAAACACCGGCCCCACGAGGGGCTGGCCTTCTACACACCGGCCGATGTTTTCGAGGGACGGGTGGACGCTGTCCATGCCAGACGACAGGCCGCCATCGATGCCTACTACGCCGAATACCCGCAGCGTTTCCCGAAGGGGCCGCCGGCCGCAAGCCGGCCCCCCAAAAGAGTCTGCATCAACCCGGACGACGGCATCACTTCTCCGGCCGGTGGCCTGCTGACTGATTCGGGCGCCTGTGAGCGCGCCAATCCTCCGGTCAGCACCGCGAACATTGATGAGCAAACCGATCGCTCACTGTCGGATAAAGGTTGACACATTCCGATGGGCTGGATATATACGGAAAAACAGCAAGGTACGGAGCGCCTTGTGCGATGCCGCAGTACCTACAATGACCACGTTATACGGAACGGCCTTTGTCCCAGCAATTGGAAGGAGGAAATGGAACTCGGATGGGCTTATCCTAATTGATAGGGGAATGAGACTGCCGCGGGCACAGGTATTGACCTGTGCCCATAGCCTATTGACGGGATGAGGTTTCAGTCTCCAGACTTAGGTGACTCGACGCCCGCAGAACAGAAGTCATCTGACGATAGCAAGCCTGCGAAGCGCTACCGTTCCGATAGACTCAAGACATATTTGATTTAGCGGTCACTGGTGTGCAGTAGCGCTTTCGATACTCGGCGTGCGTTCGGAAACCTGAGCGGCTTCCCCGGTCACCGCATCATGGCGAGACACGACTTCGGCGGCCAGCTCAAGCGCCCTGCGCAACCGTTTCCCTTTGATGGCACTTTCCAGCGCCATCACCGACGCTACCAGCAGCATGTGCTCGATACTGACATCTGCTCGTACTGCGCCCGCTCGCTGCTTCGCCGCCAGTGTCTCCGTCAGCATATGCCTATGCATTCGCAAGAGCGCAGGCTCACCCCCCAGCGGCTCTATACTCCAGTTAGTCCAGGTCAGGCAGATTGGCTGGTCATGGTCGCCCAAGACCCAATTCGCGCGGTTTGTTAGCGCGGGATTACGCAAGACGAGCGGCAGGTCGGCGATCACGTCACGCACACTTGCCCAGCGCTCCTGCAAGGATGCCAGAGCCGTTTCCTCATCCGGCGAGTCCGCTGCAGCATGCATCTGCCCAAACGCACGGGGACCAAGCCGGTCTGTTGCCAACTGGTGCGTTCGTAGGTACGCCTCCACCAGCTCCTCTCCGGGGGAGAACGCCCACACATCCAGTAACGCCTCGACCTCCAGTGCATTCCACTGTTCGGCGCCCGGACGCCGCCACGCCCCTCCCTTGAACACCAGAAGCCGATTATTTCCCACGAAGGTCTCACCGAGGTAACGGGGAGCGCCGGGAATCTCCTCGGGATACGTCGCGAGCAGATATGCCTCATGCGCCGCGCGCAACGGGTGGCGCTTATAATACTTGACGAAATAGTATTCCGGCTTATTCGTCGTCCAAGCGTCCAGAAAAACAACCCCTGGGACACCGCTATCAACCCAACGGGAATGCAGGTCCGGAACATCCTGACTCAACGCGTTGCTCACTGCCTTTGGCAGCCAGACATTTCGACGTGCCGGCTCCAGCTCATCCGGCACCCCCTCCTGCTCGGGGACATACTGTACAGAAGCGAAAAACAATGCCTGGAGCCGCATTCTGTTGTTCGCGAGATAGCTCAGCCCCCGTAACAGGCTCCCCATCTGCTGCAGCAGCTGCCGCGTGAGGACGATGCTTGCAACTGCCATGAGCGGATGCAGTCCACCGACAGCCATCAATTGCGTCAATAGCAGCGTAAAGAAAACTAGGAAGTTGATTGAGGTCAGAACACCACAGGCGGATCCGAAACGGTTTTCGAAGGCATTGGCCAATACTCTTGAAACCGTGCCGCGCATGGCGAGTAAACCGGCTATCAGCAGGTACTCGGCCACTGCCATCGCAGTGAAGGCCAAGTAAAGAGTGCTATCGAGCACCATACCCAACGCCAAGAACAACGTGACCTGGAATACGGCAGATAGCACTTCGGCCACACGATGGCAGCCCCGATGAGCCAACTCATCTTGATCAGCAAAAACATGTAGCTTACGCGTATCCGCCTGGGCGCGGGCCGCAGCGGCGGCCAATGCCGTGCTAGCCGCCCACCTGCACGCATGAAACAAGCCATAGCTGGCGATAGCTCCCGCAGCAATACCGGCTATGAAGGCATCCTTGTTTGCCGGAGTGACTACAGGGGCGAGAAACGCCGGTACACCAGGTCGTGCTACCAGTAGGAGGATCTTGATCGGGAGCATGAACGCGAGCAGCGTGAACACTTGGCTCGCGGACAGCGCCGCGACACCGAACGCGATCTGCAGTGGTGCGATACGGCACATGGTCCGCGCTAGCTGGTACAGCCAATGCAACTGTTCCCCGGTGATACGGAACAGATTCAGGCGCGTCCCCCCGTGTATATCGACAGACATCTCGTTTACCCAGCTGCGAACCGCACCAGTCGCCGAATAACTGATCGTATCACCCACCCGCAATGCGAGCACTCGACCGCTCCAGCGGGCCCCTACCAGCATTGGTTAGCATGGACTACGCTCCCTTGGCGATCACCCGCCGCCCGTCGAGTAAGGCTCATGGAGCAGCGACCCACACAGACCCGCACGACGCACGACTTGAGCCGCATCACTCCGAGCCACGGGTGCCAGCTATTAACGCTGGCCCCGTACGATCTTCCGCATAAGATCACGAAAATGATCGGCAGAGAAGAGCGCGGCACGAGCTTCGCAGGCCTGTCGCATCCCTCTGACGTCAGACGGCGACAGCTGCTGCACGGCACACACCACATCGTCTATGCTGGGCTCCGCTGGTATCAGCAAGCCCGTCTCCTCGTGAACCACGGTCTCGAGCAGCCCGCCTTCAGCGACCCCGATCACCGGTTTACCCGCCGCCATCGACTCGACGGGTGACATGCCAAAGTCTTCGTCCCTGGGAATATAGACCGTGGCCCGGGCACCGCCGACGAGCGCACGCAACCTTTCACCATCGCACCAGCCGACGAACGTAATATTCGGAGCGTCCGCGGCAAGCCTGCGCACGCGCACCTCGTCGCTACCGCCGGAGGCGACTACCAACCGCTTGTCGGGCATTCTGCGAAAAGCTTCGACCACCAGGTCGACCCGCTTGTATGGCTCCAACCTCGCAGTGGAGAGGTAATAGTCGCCCTCTTCCCGCCACTGGTAACTGTCGACATCGCAGGGCGGATAAACCACCTCGGCGTCTCGCGCCAGATAGCGACGGATACGCGCCCGTACGTTCTCGGAATTTGCCACCAACGTGTCCATCCGGGCCATCGCCGCCTCGAATTGCGGCTGCACATAGCGTATCAGGGCTGCCAGGAACGGCCGCTGCCATGGGGACAACGACTGCATGTAGTACGCCCGCAAGTCGTAGATGAACCGCGGAATCGTATGACAATAGTAGACGTTAAGCGCATTCGGATGATGGCGGACTGCCACAGGTGCAGTCGTTCCGCTATACACAATCCAGTCGTACTCTCCGCCCCGCGCGGGGTGTCTACGAAAGGCACGTAGCCCACTGATGGTCCGCCAAACAGGATGATGCACCGCTGTGCCGAGCTCGGTTAACCCGGTGCCCGTAAGCATCTCGTCCGGAAATGCCGCCACATCGCGAAAGGCGCAATAAAGCTCTGCCCGAAAATCCCGGGCAAGCTGCAGCGTGACCTGTTCTGCACCGCCACGCACGTACAGCGCATCATAGAGCACAGCCCCTCGCCGCTCGCCAGGAGCTATCCGCTGCCCTTTCACCGCCAAGCTATCACCTGAGCTCAACGTATACACCTAAGGCTCCCTCGACACGAAGGGGATCGCTTGCCGACACCGAATACACACCGTACGCGCCGTCGGATGCTCGCCGCAGCAATGGCGGGCGGCGTATTCTAGTCTCCGTGCGACGCGCCTGCTACTATCACGGGCCCTGCCTGGATCAGGAACCGCCCACAGATCGCGAGGACTCATGAACCCACGAGGCCAGGACGCACTGCGCTCCGCGGAAACCAAGGCAGAGTGGATTCTGCAACGCTTCGAGGCGTACAGTGCCGAAGACAAGCGCCTCTTCGCCACGTCTTCGTTTCAAACTCAGAGTCTTCCACTGCTACATATCCTATCGCGTAGCCGAATCGCGGTACCGGTGGTGTTCCTGAACACCGGCTATCTGTTTCCGGAAACGTTACGGTTTCGCGACCAGCTGGTGCAGCGGCTGGGCCTTCAGCTGGTCGACCTCAGGCCGAACCTCCCGAAGTCGGAGCAGCGAACGCCGGACGGCAAGCTGCTGTTTGCAGCGAACCCGGACAAATGCTGCCACATCAATAAGGTCGAGCCGCTTGACCCCTATCTAAGCGCCTACGATGTCTGGATCAGCGGCGTCAGGGCAGATCAGAGCAGTACGAGAGCCGGCTTCGAATTCGAGCAACAGGGGCCGCATGAGACCGTGCGCTTCCACCCGATGCTCGACTGGAACGCACGCGAGGTGCACGCCTACAGAGTGGCGCACGAGCTTCCCGCCCACCCACTTGAGAGTCAGGGCTACCTCAGCATCGGTTGCATGCCCTGCACGATGCCCTACACCGCAACCCTTAATGAACGTGGCGGCCGCTGGAGTGGCCAGTCCAAGACCGAGTGCGGATTGCACACGGAACTCGCATCAACGCAAGAGAACCAGGCATGAAAGTAGTCGTGACCGGCGCAGCCGGCTACATCGGATGGAGTGTCGTCAACGCCCTCATTGACCGCGAAGCGGTCACGGAAGTGGCTGTTTACGACAACTTCTCCCGCCGCAACTACGGCCTGCTGCTTACCGGCAAGCGTCCCGGCTACGAAAAGCTCTCCGTCAACGTGGACGACATCCTGAACTCGCGGGGACTACGCACTGTATTCAGCGGCGCGGACTGCGTATGTCACCTGGCCGCCCTCGCACCTTCGCCATATAGCGACGATCACCCCCACTCGTTCGACCAGGTCAATCACTGGGGCACGGCGGAGGTATGCTACGCCACAGAAGACGAAAACGTCCCCCGTATCGTCTACGTCAGCAGCGGTGCCGTCTATGGCTTTGGCGACAGCCCATTCGATGTGAGCGTCGACCCCATGCCGGCAACAGCGTACGGCACCTCCAAACTTGCGGGAGAGCGGCACGTCGACCGCCTCTCGGATAGCCGCGACGCCGTCATCCTGCGGGCGGGCACCGTCTACGGACTGAACCCAGTCGCACGTTTCGACACGTTCCTGAACCGGTTCGTCCTCGATGCCGCACTAGGCCGGCCGGTACAGGTTCACGGCAGCGGCGAACAATCCCGGCCCGTGATCCACGTCGAGCGTCTTGCCGACGTTATCACCGCCGCAATCCTTGGCGAGGTCGGGACCGGACGCTACGATGCAGTTGACGAGAATGCCACCGTCAACGCAGCCGTGGATGCCCTGCGCAGCCACACGGAGAAGCTGGAGGTCATCCACATGAGCCAACAGGAGCGGTTGCGAGACCTGAAGATGCGGCCGGACACCAAGATACAGAGTGTAAGCGGCACGACCCACGCGGTCGCTTCCGAACTCCCGCAAATGCTCGACCAGGTCGCGTTGAAGTAACGAACCGAAATCCGGCCACATTGTCCCGGTAACGACTACGACACTATCCGGCGCTCACCCGACTCCGTACGTTATTCAAGCAGGTGATCAAGCTCGGACCGACCCCCCACGGTCGCCGAACGCCGCTTGAGCTCGCTGTCATCGGCACGCCAAGTATGCCGACTCTTGTCCCCTTGCCGAAGGGCAGCGAAACCGTAGATGCTCGAGAGATACACGCGTAAGCCAGCAGCTTTGCAGCGTCTCATGAACTCCGTATCCACTGACGCCCGGAGCTGCTCGGAAAAGGGCTCGCGTGTTATTGACTCACGCCGTCCCGAGATAGTGGCCCCACACATGTGAGGGACCTCCTCACAGCCGTACAGGTGCTGCGCGTTCAATGCGCCTCCCCGACGGATTAGCAGGTTTTCCGCTTCGAGGTAAACGAACGCCGTCGGCTTTCCAAAGATATCCGCTTCTACCCCGCGCAGCTCCAGCATCATGTCCGCAACGTAGTGCGGACCATAGAAATCGTCGTCATCCATCTTGAACCAGTAACGGCCGTTCGAACGGCGAATCCCCAGGTTCAGACAGGCGCCAATATTATGCTCCCCATGGACCCGGATCACCTGCACCGCGGGATCCGCACGCAGTGCTTCCAGGCTGTCTTCCTGACCCTCCTCAACGTCCGTGTTCACGAGTACGACCCATTCCTTGTTGGGATAGCTCTGCGCACGGAATACCTGATGCGCCGCTGGAAGATAGTCAGGCCGCTTGGTTGGCGTGATGACGCTTACCGGAGGGAACTCCTCCCAGTCATTATCGATACCGGTCAACCGGCAGATCTCTCTGAGACGGTGTACATAGGTGTGTTCGGACAGAACAATCCGCCTTGCCCACAACGCGGCAAGCTCGGTACCGTGTCTATCCTCCAGCAGCTCTCCGCACAGCTTGGTAATCTCTTTCTCACTGCCAGCGCGCGCCACCACACCTTCCGGCAGGTACGGATTGGGTGAGCCAAGCCACATGACGCGCGCACCACATGCCGCCGCTTCCATCGCCCGCACTGCCTGGGTCAACGGTGAAGACAGCGAGCGTTCCGTCATCAGAACGAGGCGGTACTCCCTGAGTGCCGTAAGCAACCCGCGATAGGAAATATTGCCGAGAATGCTCGACTCCAGGGCAGGCAAGTCATCGAGCTTGTTCGCAACGAAGCGGTATCGCGACTCCACGACGCGCAGACCGTGCTTGATCAACTTTTCGAGGTAACTGAACGATTCGGGCCATTCCAACGCGTCCGCCCAACCATCGAAGAGCACGGATCCCGCCCGGCTACGCGGCCCATCCCCCGCCGGCCGGGCCGGGTTGTGCAATGCCGGCTGCACCGCCGGCGGCAAATGCCGAACGCGGGAATTCTCCACGACAGCACCGTAGTGCTCAGCGCTCTTCGGATCGGCGGCGAAAATGAAATCAAAGTGTTGCGCAACGGGTTCGAACAGTTCGCAATGAGTGTGGTGATGCGTATCCCAAAAACACGCAGGAATGCCCCTCTCTTGGCAAAACGCCACGAGGCGCTGCAACTCCCCGCCTTCACCACCGGCAACCGCTTCCGCCCAATCGCCGTGGCTGAAACGCCAACCCGCCTCAACGATGACAAGATCCGGCCGGTGCTCCGCAAGCTGGGTCTCCCAGGCCTCCGGCTTAAGCGGAAGAAGCTCGGCGTCCCAGTCGAGGCACTCGAACAAATGCTCCGAAACGACACAACCGATCTTTAGCGACGTGCTACGGGTTTCGCGGACGGGGGAATACGCCTTATACGCATCGCACCAGTGCTCCTCGATACCAGGCTGAAGATACCGCCGCGTATTCTCCGGAACCGCCAATCCTGATGGCCCCGCCTCACCATATGGCCCCTCCGCGCGCGAGGAACGCAGGTAATCACGTACAAGCCGATGCAGGTCGACCGGCAGTCGCCTACCCTTACGCCACGGCGACACGAGCGCTTCAACAAGGAGGTTGCCCAAACGGAACGAGACGGACTGGCGCGTAGCGGCCAACTCACCTCGGAGCTTGACGATGAGCTCACGATTTCGCCGATCGAATTCCGCGTTGCCAGTCGAGTCTCCATCACGGGTTTCCGCGGTTCCCTTGTGTTTACCACCCTCGGACGGACGCTCCCCCCCTCGGTTCCACTCGCTCGACGCCGACTGTTCCGTACGCTTCAACGCACACCTCCGCCGCCCCGTGGCAGCCACCGCGCAGCGGCCATGCTCATCTCACTGATACGCGCCCGCAACTTTTCAACCGTACCCCTTCGATCGTATGGGTCGATCGCTCCCGGTCTTCTTTGATACCAACGTCCATACTGCTTCTGAAGCCCGTTAATCTCCGGTGCCAGATAACGAAAATACCGCCGGGAAAGCGCATGTCTCGCTTTCTTCGCTGCCAGATTTGCCCCTGCCGCATAATCGTGATAAATCTTGATGCCTGGCCAATAAAAAATATCCCGCTGTGGGAACATTTTCTGACAGCGGTAGGTCAACTCGGTTCCCTCTCCGCCAAATACCAAAGGGTCGAAACCGCCCACTTCGCGAAACACAGATGCAGGGATCGCCATATTTCCTTCTGTAATCAAAACCGCAGGGACTGGGAACTGACCTAAATCGTAATGCCCCACAAAATCTTCATTCCCCGCGCCCCCCTTTGGTAGAACTCGACCCCGTATAGCCGAAAACTCAAAATTCTTCCAAGCATATTTTAAACTGGTGACATAACCTCTATCGACCAATGCGTCATCATCAATGAACGCGATATATTCACCTCTCGCAAACTCTCCTCCTATATTTCTACCTTCCGATGGAAACACGTTCATCGGTGGCGCAACATGCAACAACCGCCTCGTCTTCAATTCACCCCATACACCTTCATTCCCACCGTTATCAACAAGAACAATTTCAAAATCGGGATCTTCTTGCGCTAGTAGTGAATCAATACACTCAACCAGACCCTGCCTCCCTTTATGCGATACGACAACAAATGTAACCGTAACCGCCACATCCGAACGCCGGTCTGATTGCCAGAGACTATAGTAATCCACCTCCTCCTGATACTTTTCCTTTACAGCCACCGCCCTCTCAAAAAAACCATTACGATAATAATCTAGCGAACGGCGGAACAACTCAAACGAATCATCAACAGTGCTCATTTTTTTTCTCAGAGACTATATTAGCCACCCAACCTTCACCTTCCTGACGCTCCATAGCAAACATTTCGGGATTCGCGCGCCGGTAGGCGTCTGGATTCTTTGAAAAACGCTCATAGGCTGGGACAACTTCCGCCGGACCTCCCTGAAGCACACACCGACCGCGGTCCAACCACATCACCCGATCACACAACTGCCTGACCTGTCCAGTGCTATGCGAGACTATCAACGCACACTTTGCAACTGCGTGAAGATCTTTCATACGCGCAATAGCCTTTTCCTTAAACGCTTTATCCCCGGTCGCCATAACTTCGTCTAGAATCAGTATTTCAGGGCGAACTGCAGTAGCAATTGCGAATCCTAAGCGGCCGCGCATACCACTTGAATAGGTCCGAACCGGTTCATCAATAAAGTCGCCGATATCAGCAAAATCTTCTATTTCGCCCATCCTAGCCCGGATTTCCCTCTTCCTCATGCCCAGCAAAGTCCCACTTACATAGACGTTTTCTCTCCCGCTAAGGTCTTGCTGAAACCCGAGACCTAGCGTCAACAACTGCACGCGCCCATTTACCGAAACACTACCCCGGTCCGGCTTATACACTCTCGAACAAACGAGCGACAGAGTGCTTTTCCCGGATCCATTTCGCCCGATAACCCCTAACGTTTCCCCCTCATAGATCGAAAAACTAACATTTTTCAGCGCCCAGAATTCCGAGGCATTAGAGCGCTGCCTCCGGCGAAGCATATCCAGCAAAGATCGATGTCGCCGGAAACGAAGCCCAACGGAATCAAACTGAACAAGAGGGCAACTCGCAGCCGATGTCGCCTTCCCCGCCTGCTCCGTTCCCACACCTACCTCATTAACTGGTTGCTTACCCATTATTCATCTACAAACGCTTCGGCAAATGCGGAGCCGCGACACGAAAGAACGACAAACCTACTTGTATAACCGCGAGAGTAATGGCAAGCATAATCATCAAACTAGACCAGTCCAACACCTTCCCGTAAAAGAGAACGTCTCTAATCCAAGTTATTATATGCACCATTGGATTAATTTCATAAAGCGCCAACGACCACTCGGGCACCCCTTCGAGACCATATACTCTATCCGGTGAATACAAAACGGGGCTAAGATAGAAACCAAACCTCAACAAATATGTCACCAATTTTCCCGTATCTCGCGAGAACACTTCAAACACAGAAAGAAAAAGCCCTATCGCAAAGGGCACCAAAACCATAACTGGAAGAACCGCTAAGATCGAAAAGCTATGCCAGCCTGCGTCATCCCAATTCCATACAAGAATAATAGACAAACCGATAAGGTAAAAGAAGACCTGAACCACAGGCGAAATGATTACATATACCGTCATAGGCAACGGCGCCTGCTTAATAAGCGCCGCATTCCTTGTTAACGCACCAGTACACAGGTTTACAGATCGCCCAAATGCTTGCCACGTAACTATCCCGCATAGCGCAAAAAGATGGTACCCCTCCCCTCCCCTATCAAAAACTACTTTCACGACAAAATAATAAATCAACATCAAAAACAAGGGGTCAAGTATCCACCATAAAACGCCTAGCCTAGTTGTGGCTACCGTTGTCTTTATGTTTACGTAAAACTGACTCTGCAGCGCGTAACGGCTGCCCCAAAGCTCTTTAACAAACTCAATCATTCCTAATCGCCAGCTCCAATACATCCCGACTTTCGCAATCGCCTGCGGCCCTGCGTTAAAAGCACCTCTAGATTAGCCTTTCTACTAAACGGCAAATCAACATGATAAAGATCAATGACTAAAAAAATTAGCGCCCTACTTAAAATCAGTCGCGGACATCCGTCATCAAAAGCCGACTCTCACATCCACTTTCCGGAACGGTCGCCAGTCAGCGACGAAGAACATATTCTAGAACAATACGCACAAAGTTAAATGGCAGAAGAACGGTATTCTTGCCGGGCTTAGCAATAGCGTTCACAAAAACCTGACCAATTCTAAACGAATACGATTCACGCACGTCGTGCAACTCTTTTTGCAAACGTGACACGTCATTGTATCTAACATCACGCCTAGGACCACTTTCCCGAGCATCAAACTGCTTACGTCCGCTTCCACGTTGCGAATTTTGCTTCTCACTACCCGCCTCTCTAGCAAGTCGCTCGTTCTCTTTCTGCAGCCCCAAATTTTCTCTTCTGAGAAACTCGACCTCGTCATTCAACTCTTTAATCGCATTCAGGTATTTCCCGTTTTCTTGCACAAGAGATTCGGCATCAGACCTCACCGACTCATACGCCGCTTGCATTTCGCTCTGATCCATTTCTTTGGCATGCACTTCCACGTCAAGATCCTCCGAAACGCATCCTATTTTTTCAACCATCCCCTCCCCCTTTTTTCCCGGAAACGCTCGCCACACGGAAAACCCATCGATCATTTCTCGCACGTCCCGCACAACTCCCATCACTTTGTCGCGATCAAAATCAGAGCCGCTGGCATCCGTCAAAACATCATAAAGGTCCCGCACACACCTGTTGCGTATAACCGTACCCTTGCTCCAATAAACCGCCCGATTCCACTCGCTGCGTACTATATGCGCGATGCCCGACGCGACGTCATGAGTTCGAGGCCCATTTAAACCGGAATAATCAGCGAGCTCTCTAGCTAATTCACTTGGACGTGAAAACCAGTCCTCATAGTGCAGAACGAAACAATTTCCACCGCTCCAATACAACGACTCCACAGTTCGCTGCAGCCAAAGCAGCTCATTAACGGCGCTATTTCGATTCGTCTGAGACGCGAGCGAAGCCATAACGTCATTGGGGTTCCGCATCGCGAGGACATAAACAGGTACTATACCTGGTGTATCAAACACACTAGTCCAAAGAGGCATAAAATTCGAAGATCGAGGATCTTTAAAACCCCAAATCCCGGTGCAACCTTTCAGCCTGTCTCTAACTATCCCACGTAGGCGATCCCGCATGCGCTTCGCCGCCTGGGACTCGAGCCATCCTTCTGGTAGCGGCGCTGCCGGATGTCCTCCTAAAGTTGCTAAAAGCTCTTTATGAGCATCCACAATTTCCTTGTCTTCATAGAAACCGCCAGGGTTAGTTCCACTGCCTGGAATCATCTGTGCAGACGTAGACATTCCAAGCGCTTTCAGAACCTGCATGAGCAGAGATGTACCCGATCTTCCCGGGCCCAATACAACAACTACCCTACGCGATTCTGCTAGGTTTCGGCTTGAAATAAGGGAACGTTCGACCGCTACCACGACGTGTCTCCGGCCAGGAAATATGCGACTGTTCGCTCAATACCTTCCTGAAGTTCTATTTCCGCTGACCATCCAAGTAGTCTGCGCGCCTTACGCGTATCGGAAAAATTCCGTCGAACATCGCCAGTACGGAACTTACCGTGCAAAACACGCATATTTCGGCCATACCGTTCCAACGCATTGCCGACCAATTCCGCAACCTCGCTCACGGTTCTTTCATTCCCCGTTGCGATTTGAAACGTCTCCCCATCGACGTTCTCGTGCATTGCGAGCATAATAGCACGCACAAGATCGTCGATATAAATAAAATCTCGCGTTTGCTCACCGTCCCCAAATATCTCACAGACCTCATCATTGAGAGCTTGTCGAACGAACTTTGCCACCACACTGGATTTATGCAAAGAGCCTGGGCCATAAACGTTCCCAAACCTCAGACAAACCGTTCCCACACCAAATGTATGAAAGTATGCTGAACAATACCCCTCACCTGCCAGCTTACTCGCCCCATAGGGCGACGTCGGATGTGGGGCCAACTCCTCATGAATAGGAGGAGTTACCTGTCCTGCAGGTGCTCCCGACGAAGCAAAAACAAACCGTCGTACTCGGTTTATGCGGGCTGCTTCCAATACATTGAATGTCCCAACAACATTGTACTCCATATCCACGCGCGGATCGGCAACCGATGGGGCAACGCCAGTATTCCCCGCAAGATGTATGACACAGGCACAGCCACGGGATGCAGCTATAACAGTATCTCTATCCCTTATGTCACCTTTTATGAGGACAACGCCTTCTTTTCCTACGCAGTTCTCTGACGATTTTCGTTCGAAAGCCGCCACCTTTCCTAAGCGTTCTTCTGACCCAGTTTCTAGATTATCAAGAACGCGAATATTTAAATTAGGCCACGTAGCGCGAACAGCAGCAATCAGCGAGGTTCCAATAAAGCCACATCCGCCCGTCACTAAAATTGATTCTTTTAACATAGACAAAAACCAGCCCTTCACCCAATGATACTGGACAACATTCTTTGCCGATGCATTACCATCTCTTTCTTTATCCCTCTACCTGAACAGACCGTCTTTTCACTATTGCCTACAGATTTAAAAAAATCCATCCAATTTTTACGAAACTGCTCAGGACCATATTGCTTGGCGTCGACCACCGCCTTCTTTCCAAACCGAGCACGTAACGTATCGTCCTCCATCAAGGTCTTAAGAGATTCCCGCAAGTCGCTGGAATCCTCAATTGAATCGACCAAAAGTCCGTTCTCATTTTGGGCGACGAGCTCACGAACGCCAGCACAACAATTCATTCCAACCGTAGGAACTCCACATGACATCGCCTCCAATGTCGAAAGGGAAAAATTCTCCTCCAACGAGGTAATCACGTGAATGTGTGCCTGTGCGTACTTCTCATATATATGATCAACTTCTCCATGGAAAAACACGTTGTCATCTAGCGCTCGCTCTTCTATAAAATCCATAACTTTATCTGCATAGCCTCCCTGCCATGATGACGGTATGGTACCGAACACGTCGATAACCCAGCGATCATGCAGCTCTTTTAGCTGGGAAAACGCCTCAAGAAAAAACAAAAGATTTTTGTTCGCTTTCATCCCCCCAATAAATATTACACGATACAACCCATCGCCACCTGGTATCCCTACGTTAGCTACAAGGTTATGACGCTCATATGAATTAAAAAACACGGAAACCTTGGCCTGAATGTCGGAAGGGACGGAGTCAACAAACTCATGCCTCGTGAACCTTATACGTGAAGCACAGGAGAGAGCGATTTCTCGTTCCCATCTTGCACCTGTTTCAGATAGTTTCGTGCCAACTCGCCAGTTTCGAATAATACGATCCGGAGTTGTGCATTCTTGCAATGTGATGGACACATCCTTCGGGCAACTTCGCAAATACTTGAACAAGCGTCGGTTAAAATAAAATATTTGACATATGTCTAACTCCAACTCCTCCAAGACCTTACGAAGCCGCACTTCCCATCCTTTGCCTACGGAGTACGGTATTTGCCCCACAGCGGCATCGATTGTATACGCTGGCGGACGACCCGTTTCTTTATAGGCAACCCAAACCTCGTGCCCTTCATCCGCCAACTCGTTACATAATCGTGCAGCAACTCGTTCCGCGCCACCTTTTCCTGCCGCTAATGAATCGCACATGATACAGATACGCATAAATCAAAACCTCAAGACAGAAACGAATCCCAAAGAATACAATCACTATAAATTATCATTGATACTCAAAATATACTGATTTTCTACGGCATGTAGTGCTCTATATCGTCAGCGGCCACTTCCAGGCGCTCTTTTAACTTTTCACGAGAAACTTGCCAAGTATGCGTGGTCGCGTCGGCCCTTCGTTCGGCGATCAAATTGAAATCGTCCCCAAGAAAAATAACCGCGTTCCTTTCTGTATTAACTATAGCAGCGGAATCATTCCCATCTATCGCATAGAACGGGTAAGGTGTCATCTCGAATGACTTAGCGCGACCGGCAATAGAATTTCCTCCTGGCCAAATGGAACCCCGCGCAAACACCTCCCCCTCTGCAACGGTAAATGGCTGTGTACGAGGAGTCTTGCGCCGGTAGACTTCGTTTTCACCTTCAAAAGCAAACGGGCAGGGCGGCTTACCAAAACGGTCAGAGTCGATGGCGTGCTGAGCAAGCATTAAATCCAATATGTAGTGAGTGCCATAATGATCATCGTCGTCTACCTTGAATGCGTAATCGCCCTTGATGTTTGCATGCCCAATTTCCATAGCGGAGCCGGTAAAATGACCTTGAGGCAAGTACGTCAAAACCACATCTTTTCTCGGTTTATCTAAACCCAACTCTTGGTAGGTTGGAGGTTCATTGCCATTGAACACAAGCACGAGCTCTTTATTGGGATAACTCTGCCGCTCGAAAGTTTTATAGCAACGCGGCAACAGCTCTTTGCGATATGTCGGGGTTATCAATGACGCTTTTGGATACTCTTCCCAATCGTGGCTCACATTTAGCTGTTCACATATCGACCGTAACCGGTGGGAGAAAGTATGGCTCTGATATGTCTCACGCCAAGCAACATGCGCTTGGCGCTTTCGGTAGAGCTCATCCTGTTTCAAACGATAAAGCTCGATCAGGAAGCCAGATTCCGTCTCCTCTGCCAACACCAAGTTATGGCGTACGTCAACCCTATTCAATTGCCCTAGATGCACAATCGGCAAGTAGCTAGCCGCGGCCTCGAGCGCCATCCATTGCTGAGTGGTCGGTGTCGACAATGATCGCTCAGTGCTTATATAGGCCTTCGCGTATTTAAGCACATTGATACGACTTTCCCGTGTAACACAACCACGTATGCACGGGGCGAGCTCTTTATCGACCGCTTCCAACCGCCGTTTCGTTAGCTGATACCGCGACTCTACAATATCTAAAGCATGATCACGAGTCACTTCCTTGAGAAAATCAAAATTCTCCGGACGACGATCAAGGTCTCCCCATCCGTCAAACAGCACGCCCAATTCCAAGGCGTCATAATATTCATGCTTCCGGAAAGGATTATAAAGTGCAGGCTGTACACACGGAGGCAAATGCGTTGACTTAACTCCTTCAGCAGCCAAACGGCCAACTTCTCGGTAGTCCGCGCAAAAAACTTTCCGAAAGTTTTTTGCGAAATCCTTGTAATGATGATGATAAACCTGGTCAACCGTCAGCCAATAAGCTGTAGGAACTCCTGCCTTCTCAAAAGCATTAACTAACTCCACAAGGCTCTCAGCTTCCCCACCAAAAGTACACTGCGCCAAGCTCCAATGCCCCGTCGCCGTTTCCCACGTAGACTCAACGATTAACAAGTCGGGGCTTCCGTAATCCAGTATTGAACGCCAGTTCGAAGGGGTAAGCAGAAACAGTTCTCCCTCAAAACGCAGTCCGTGATATAAGTGATCACTAACTATCGCTGCAATGCGAAGTGTCGAATTAGCTGACTTTCTCGGCTCCCACCGTGGCACCGCAGGTGACCAATAAGCGAACATCGCCAACGCTCGATCCGACATACGCCGCTGCGCTAATATTGGTGCACACGCTGAAGAAACGCTATCTAGAGACTCTTGACACATACTCAAATTTCTTTATCCACGGATACAAAGAAAGCAGGGACACACGAAAAGAAACGCACCTTTAATTAAAGAACAGCACTAAACCATTAACTCATCAATGCTTTCATATATAACAGCATCTTTCTTCAAAGGAGCTGCGTTAATTTGCCAGGTATGAGTTGTCAAATCAACGCGCCGCTCTGCTACCAAATTCATGTCGTCGCTTGTCAATACGACAGCATCTTCAGCTACATTCCTATTCAAAATAGTATCCGCACCATCAATTGTACTTGGATGGTAATCTTGTTCGACGAAACTCCTCTTAGATCCTGACATGGAGTTCCCCCCAATCCACATATCACCTGCAGCAAGGTTTTTTCCATCCGATAACGTGTGGCGACGCATCTTGATTTGTCGGCGCAAATAGACACCAGGCTCCTTTTCAAACACGAAGGGACAAGGAGGCTTACCGAAACGACTAGCATCAACGCTTCTCTGAACGAGCATCAGGTCTAGAGTATAATTTTCTCCGTAATAGTCATCGTCATCGACCCTAAAAAAGAACTTTCCCTCCGCTCGTTTATGCCCCATATTTAAACATGCACCAGCGAACCACTCTCCCGGCACATACGTCAAAACCACATCTTTTCTCGGTTTATCTAAACCCAACTCTTGGTAGGTTGGAGGTTCATTGCCATTGAACACAAGCACGAGCTCTTTATTGGGATAACTCTGCCGCTCGAAAGTTTTATAGCAACGCGGCAACAGCTCTTTGCGATATGTCGGGGTTATCAATGACGCTTTTGGATACTCTTCCCAATCGTGGCTCACATTTAGCTGTTCACATATCGACCGTAACCGGTGGGAGAAAGTATGGCTCTGATATGTCTCACGCCAAGCAACATGCGCTTGGCGCTTTCGGTAGAGCTCATCCTGTTTCAAACGATAAAGCTCGATCAGGAAGCCAGATTCCGTCTCCTCTGCCAACACCAAGTTATGGCGTACGTCAACCCTATTCAATTGCCCTAGATGCACAATCGGCAAGTAGCTAGCCGCGGCCTCGAGCGCCATCCATTGCTGAGTGGTCGGTGTCGACAATGATCGCTCAGTGCTTATATAGGCCTTCGCGTATTTAAGCACATTGATACGACTTTCCCGTGTAACACAACCACGTATGCACGGGGCGAGCTCTTTATCGACCGCTTCCAACCGCCGTTTCGTTAGCTGATACCGCGACTCTACAATATCTAAAGCATGATCACGAGTCACTTCCTTGAGAAAATCAAAATTCTCCGGACGACGATCAAGGTCTCCCCATCCGTCAAACAGCACGCCCAATTCCAAGGCGTCATAATATTCATGCTTCCGGAAAGGATTATAAAGTGCAGGCTGTACACACGGAGGCAAATGCGTTGACTTAACTCCTTCAGCAGCCAAACGGCCAACTTCTCGGTAGTCCGCGCAAAAAACTTTCCGAAAGTTTTTTGCGAAATCCTTGTAATGATGATGATAAACCTGGTCAACCGTCAGCCAATAAGCTGTAGGAACTCCTGCCTTCTCAAAAGCATTAACTAACTCCACAAGGCTCTCAGCTTCCCCACCAAAAGTACACTGCGCCAAGCTCCAATGCCCCGTCGCCGTTTCCCACGTAGACTCAACGATTAACAAGTCGGGGCTTCCGTAATCCAGTATTGAACGCCAGTTCGAAGGGGTAAGCAGAAACAGTTCTCCCTCAAAACGCAGTCCGTGATATAAGTGATCACTAACTATCGCTGCAATGCGAAGTGTCGAATTAGCTGACTTTCTCGGCTCCCACCGTGGCACCGCAGGTGACCAATAAGCGAACATCGCCAACGCTCGATCCGACATACGCCGCTGCGCTAATGTCGATCCATTTCGCGTGAACTCCTCCGCCACTGCAGAATCCTGATAGGTAAATTGCATATCCGTGCCCCTTCTGCCACCTACCACTTCACGCCACGGAAAATCACATCCTTGCGGATGTTACCTCGGTAACGCTCCACCACTCGGAACATACCGGCCATCACCTCATCGGTGAGGTAGTGTGGCTCGACGCCGATATCGATCAGCCCCTGGTACGTCGGGTTGTAGTAGTGCTCCTCGGCCTCCTTGCGCGGATTGTCGAGGTGGTCGATCTGCACGTCGTAGCCCAAGTTGGCGCCAACGCGCTGGGTGAACTCCGCGAGCTCCAGCGCGGTAAACGTCTCCATGATCTGGTTGAAGATGCGGAATTCGCCGGCTTTTGCGGGGGTTTCGACCGACTTGCCGACGCACTGGAGCGTGTCATTGATGTTGAGGTAGCCACGGGTCTGACCGCCACGCCCGTAGACAGTCAGCGGATAGCCGACGACGGCCTGGGTGATGAATCGATTGACGATCGTGCCGAACACTTCGTCGTAATTGAAGATAGGGTAAAGACGCTCGTCGCCCTCGGTCTCGTGGGTCTCTAGTCCGTAGACCGGCCCCTGCATGAGGTTGGTGACGCGAAGCCCCCACATGCGCACGCAAAACCATATCAGGTCCGTGTCCATGACCTTGGTGGTATGGTAGAGAGAGCCAGCCTGGCGCGGGAAGAGGAATCGGTCCTGCCGGCCCTTGTGCTCGATATCGATCCAGCCTTCTTCGATATCGATGTTGGGCGTGCCGTACTCACCCATGGTCCCGATGTGCACGACGTGCGTGTCAGGGCTCAGGTCCTTGAGAGCGAACATGAGGTTGTTCGTCACCAACAGGTTGTTGGAGACGGTCAGGTTGGCCGTCTTGTAGTCGATCAGCGAGAACGGTGCGGAAGGCTGTTCGGCATAGTGAATGACGGTTTCCGGTACGCCCGTAAATTCGTCATTTACCGCCCAGCTATATGTCACCCGACCGTCGAACAGCGACCGCATGAGCTCCGCATCGGTCAGATCGCCGATCACGACCTTGATTTCCCGCCCGGTCTTCTCGTACCAGAGCTTGGCGCGCGCTTGCAGCGTCGGCACCGGGTAAAGCATACCCACGTCAATGGCGGTGCAGTTGTTACGGCGCAGATAGTTGTCAACGACGGTGACGTCGTATCCACGCTTGGAGAAATACATGGCCGTCGGCCAGCCAAGGTAACCGTCACCACCGAGGATCAGAACGTGCATGCTATTCACCTTAAACCAATACGTTCGCAGACCTGAGTCCACCCCTCACGGGCAGAAGCGAATCCTAGTCGTCGTCCATGAGGCCGTTGCTCAACAGGAAGTCGCGAATTGCCTCCTGGCTCAGAACGGGCTCATTGCTCGAGTTATATGGATTTCTCACCTCGCGCGAAACGACGTCAGGATACTCGTATTCAATATCCTGGTAGAGCGCCGTAAACGCGGGCAGGACGGAGAAATACGATTGCAGCTCGACGGTCCGCCGCATCTCCTCCGCGCTCATCAGCTCCTCATAGAGTTTCTCGCCGGGCTTCGAGCCGATCACCTTGATTTCGATCTCGTCAGCGTCCAATCCGTAGCGGGGTGCCAACTCACGGATCATGACTTCGGCGAGGTCTTCGATGCGAATGACGGGCATTTTGGTGACGAAGACTTCGCCGCCATGGGCAAGAATGGCAGAATCGATGACCAACCGGGTCGCCTCGTCGATGCTCATGATGAAGCGCGTCATATCCCGGTCGGTGAGGGTTATCGGACCGCCCTTGCGGACCTGATCCCGGAACACCGGTATAACAGACCCCCGGGAGCCCAGCACATTCCCGAACCGCGTGGAGGCGAACACGGGGCCACCTGCGTGGCCATTGCTGTTGGCTGCCGTGATCAGGCGCTCCCCCATCAGCTTGGACGTTCCCATCACATTCGTGGGGTTCACCGCCTTGTCCGAGCTCGTGAAAATTACAGTGTTAACATCCGCCGCCTGGGCGGCTTCTATGACGTTCTGAACGCCCAGGATGTTCGTTTGAACCGCTTCGAATGGAGACCGCTCGCACAGGATCACATGCTTGAATGCAGCAGCGTGGAAGACGATGTCGACGCCCCGGAACTTCTCGGTTAGCTTCGCGGTGTCGCGAGCATCCGCCAGGAAGAAGTGTACCTCTGGGTGCTCCGCGTACTGCTGGTCTATGAAGAAAAGCTCGGATTCGTTGTTATCCAATCCGATGAGGGAACCGACGTCGTAGTCACTGACGAGATGCTCGACAAGCTTCGAGCCGACAGTTCCACACGCGCCAGTCACCACAACCTTTTTGTCGCTGAAGTAGGCCTGTTTCATCCCGGGTTATTGTCCTTACGCTAGGTTCAATGCAGCCAGGATCCGGCCTAGCTGCCCATTCCAGTCATATCTTTCGGCGTATCGCCGCCCCGCCGAAGGATCGTGTGAGTGGGTGAGCGCACGTTCCACCAGAGCAACGAGGTCGTCGACGTTCCTGTACCGCCACACAGGTATATCCTCTGCCTCGGTCTCTGCCCAGCTTGCGGAGATGACCGGCAGGCCAGCCGCGAGGTATTCCAGCATCTTGAGCGGACGTACACCGCGGAGTGCATGCGGCTCGTCCGCCGCCCCCCTGAACGGAACGATCCCCGCCACTGCATGCTGCATGCAGGCGGGCAACTGCTCGTGAGCGACATGCCCTGTAAAGACGACGTTTTCGGGCAGGGACATGCCTCGCGACGAGACGTCCCGCGGCCCCATCATGACGAACGATACGTGCGGTAACCGTCGTGCGGCCCGTGCGATCGTGTCAAGGTCCACCCGGTCATCTATGGCCCCCGTATACAGCACCAGGGGGCGCTTTACGCGCCGTATTGCGTCGGGAATTGTACGCGTGCACTGTCGGCCGGAGAAGGCATCGACGTCCACGCCGTTGGGCACCAACGCAGCCTTACAGGGGTTCAGGCTATCGACATAGTCCGCCAGCGTCGCTGCCGAATAGACCGTGAGGTCGACCTTCTGTGCAATGTCCCGCGCGAGGCCGTGCGCTCTGCCCTGCCACCCCGGAAATCGCTCGTGGTCATCCATCACGCGAAAAACGGAATAGTCATAGGGCAACCAGTCGAGCAGCCAGCCATAAGAAAGATTGTCTATGTAGAGCAACGTCGACTCGTGCCGTAGGACGTTGCCGCGTAGCCGGCGTCGAACTTGCGGGAGAAGCGTTCGCCACCAGTGGCGGCTCGTAATCGGCGCTCGCAGAAACGGACGACCATCCGGTGCGACAACGGCGAATGGGACATAGGACTCTATGGCGCCGCCCTCGTGCCGCGTCGGCGATGAGCATGCCGTGCGTACCCGCTGCGACACCTCCGGTGCAGCGATCCTGGCCATGTGAAAAGGCGTGACGGCCGCGGAGAGGTAGTAGACTTTCCAGCCGCGCCGGGCGAATTGACGCGCCAAGTGCTGGCTACCCACTTGTCGGGCGGACCAGTAGGGGTGCGTACACGCCATCACCACCGCGTTATCGCCGCTGGCCGGCTCGCCGTTGTTCGTCTCCATGGTTCCGGTGACTTCGGAATAGGTCGCCCATGTGGGCAGCAAGGCTACCAGATGGCGAACCGCGGCAGGCAGGACTACGTCGCACATACACCGCATTTGTGTCACATGCCGACGGACGGCATCAGCGGGCTACGCAACTTCGTGTGCTTGCCGTACCCTGCTGCCACGATTCTACCCGGTAGCCCCCTTGGAGCAAGATGCGCGTCCTCCATATCGGCAAGTACTTTCCGCCATTCAACGGCGGCATCGAGAACTTCATGGCGGACCTGGTGTTGGCCACGACACCGCTCGGGGTCGACGTATCCGCGGTCGTGCATCACTCGCCGGATGCGCCGAAGCACGTCACTCGGGAACACTGGCATGGTACGGCGATTCATCGGGTACCTTCGTATGGCCAGATCGCCTACGCACCGATCAGCCCGGCATTCCCATGGGCCTTGCGCCGTGCGATCTCCACGGAACGCCCCGACGTTCTCCATGTTCACATGCCCAATACGTCGGCTTTCTGGCTGCTGGGCCTGCCGGCGGCCCGGCGTCTGCCCTGGGTGGTGCACTGGCACGCCGATGTGGTTGGTCCGGGCATGGAGGAGAAGCTGCGGCGTCTCTATCCATTCTACCGGCCGCTGGAGCAGACGTTGTTGCGGCGTGCGGATGCGATTGTCGCGACCTCGCCAGACTATCTCTCGTCCAGCGAGGCGCTGGCACGGTGGCGGAGCAAGGCCGAGGTCATCCCGCTCGGCCTGCCGCTGGAGCGCGTATCGGCCGACGCTGACGGCATGCCGTGGCAGTATCCCGAGCGGCTGAAGGTTCTCTGCGTGGGACGGCTGTCGAAGTACAAGGGTATCGACCGGCTCATCGAGGCGGCTGAACGGGTATCCGGCCTGGAGGTCGTCGTCGTTGGTGACGGGGAGGAGAAGCCGTCGCTTCAAGCGCTGGCGCAGGGCGGTGACGGGCGGTCTTCGATCCGTTTGGCGGGCCGCGTGACGGATGCCGAGCGCAATGCGCTCATGGCGAGTTGTGACGTGCTCTGCTTGCCCTCGCTCAACCGAGCGGAGGCGTTCGGGGTGGTGCTGTTAGAAGCGATGGCGCTCGGTCGGCCGGCTATAGTAAGCCGGGTGCCTGGCTCCGGAATGAGCTGGGTCGTTCGTGACGGTGAGACGGGGTGGCATGTGCCACCGGGGGATAGTGCGGCACTGGCGGAGCGTCTGGCCTTGTTGCGCGATCAGCCCGAGCTGTTGGCCCCTGCGGGAAGGGCGGCGCGGGCGCGGTTTGATGCAGAGTTCCGTATCGATCGTATCGCCGCCCAGGTTAGCGCGCTCTACCGCACCTTGGCTTGAGCGATTCCCTGTAGGGCACATGGAGCGAAACGGAATGTGCCGGCGGGCCAACGTCGGAAGCGGCCACTGCGCTTCGCTTCATGCGCTCGACACACTGCCGGCCAATACGCTGACGCGCCCAGGGGTCCACTTACTGGTGGAATACCTCTTCGACGCACTCGGCGGTGAGGATATTCTCGCCCCACAGCAGCAGCGTCTCCGCGTCGGCCTCGGCGATGCGCTGGCGCGTCGCCTCATCAAGCGCACCGAACCGGCGCTCCATCTGGCGTACCAGCAAGGCTGCCTCGCCCTCTTTGCGCCCCTCTGCCAAGCCCTGCTCGCGCCAGTCCCGGCTCCAGTCGATTTCGCGTTCCGAGAGCATAGTATTCACCTCTTCCAGATCCGTGACCTCCGGGATCTCCGCCCCCGGCACCCGCCGGGGCAGCAGCACCCGCTTGATCCACACGGTAAACGCCCGGCGCAGACCGGTCTGCTCCGGGGCGGCCAGCCAGTCCGCGAGCGCCGTGATCACCGCTCTTAGATCGCCGGGGCCGCGGCTTCGTTCCAGCCGGAAGAGCGCAGCCGCCAGGTTGCGCACCGACGGCAAATCATGCTCGTCCAGCGCGCCTTCGTCGAGCAGCAAGTAATTGAGTGTCGGGCGGTAATGCTCGAGTCCGCCGGGCACTGTCTCGATCAGCTCGGCCATGCTGGTCGGCGCGCGCCAGGGTCGGTCCCCATTGTAGAGCACCAGCGGCAACACCGGCGGCAGCGTGTCTTCATCGGTGACCTGATCGCCCCGGACGAGCTCTTGGTAGAGAAGGCCCACGTAGGTGAGCATGCGCACGGCCATGAACCGGTCATTAGTGGATTGGAACTCCAGCAGCAGGTAGACGTAGAGCCAGCTGCCGCGCCAGCGCACCCGCCAGATGATGTCGTCCTCGCGGTCGAGGAGGTTGTCGGTGACAAAACTCTGGTTGACGCGTTCCAGCGTGGTGAAGTCCACCTGCGCCACCCAGTCCTCGTGGACGAAGCCGCGGATGAGGTCGGCGACCATCACCGGATGGGAGAACAGTAGCCTGTAGCTGTGATCGTGGTCGGGCATGCGTTGTCGTCCTTGACGGTTGCTACCGCTCGGTACCGGCGGCACGAGGGCGCGTGAGGCGTTCCGGTGCCCACGTCTGTCGCGATTGCGCTTCAACGTAGCATGGATCAGAACGTGCGCATAAGCGGAGGCCTTCGCGCTTATCCGTCAGATGGAGCCCAAGTTCGATATGCGCCCCCCGACCAGCGCCGGCACATCGAGACCGCCGACGCCGACAGCCTGTTGGCGTGGTCCGAAAACATTCTCACCGCCGAGCGGCCCGAGGACGTGTTGCGCTGAGGTGGGGTGGTCGTGTGGGGCGCATGGAGCTTGGCGGAGTGTGCGGCCGGGAGCAGATTGTTCAACCATGGCGCATTGCGCTTCGCTCCATGCGCCCTACAGCGACAGCGACGCGGGTTCAACGGGGCGCTGCCGGCTGGCATAGTAACTTTTCAGCCCGCGCGGGAGGGACACCCGCACCACGGCACAAGGACCGGCCCGATGAACCACGACCAGAACTTCAAGAACCTCATTCTCGACTATCCGCGCCAGGCGCTGCGTTTTTTCGCCGCCGAGGAAGCGGCGGATGTGGACGACGCGGCCCACATCGTGCCCATCCGCCAGGAGCAACTGCAGGAACGTCTCGGCGAGCGCTTCCGCGAGCTGGATGTCCCGCTGCTGGTGGAGTGGCCGGACGGCCGGCGTGAGGCAGTGCTGTTCGCGTTAGAGGAGGAGAGCACTGCCAGTCGGTTCAACATCTACCGCCTCGCCCACTATTGTTTGGATCTCGCGGAGCTATTCGACACCCATCGTGTGGTGCCGGTGGTGATCTTCCTTCGTGGCCAAGCCGCACCGGCGAAGCTAGCGCTAGGCGGGGACCATCACCGCTATCTCCGCTTTCACTACCTCGCCTGTGAGCTCACGACGTTGCCGGCCAAGCGCTACCTGGCGAGCGACAACCTGATCGCCAGGCTGAATTTGCCAAACATGGCTTATCCGACCGCCGACAAGGTGACCATCTTCGCCCAGGCGGTACGCGGGCTGTTGGGGTTGGAGGCGGATCCGGACCAGCAGGCCAAGTATCTGGATTTCATCGACATCTACACAGCGCTCGATGATAATGAACGCGACGAATTCGAGCGCCGCTATACGGACGAGGCACGCACTATGAACTCCTTCGCCGAGCGTTTCACCGAGCGGGGTCTGCAACGGGGGCTGCAACAGGGTCTGGAGCAAGGGCGGCAAAAGGGCGAAGCCGCGGTGCTCATCCGGCTGATGGAACGAAAGTTCGGTGCGCTCTCAGCGGCGCAGCGTCGGCGTATCGAGGCGGCCGATGTCGATACGCTGCTGGTGTGGTCCGAGAACATTCTCACCGCCGAGCGACCCGAGGACGTGTTGAGTTGACACAGCGTGACCGCGTAGCGCACATGGCGCGTTGTGGGAATGTGCCAGGCGGGGCGCTGTGATGGTGGACGCCGCTTCGTTTTTCCCACCGAACAGTCCCTAACGCCCCCTTCCGGCTTGTCGGTTGCCGAGAGCAACCGACTTTCCCCGCACGGGTTCCGCCCTTCGCACCCGGCAGCCGAACCCGTCCCACAGAGTAACCGATGTCGGGCACCGCCTGCGGCGGTCCCCGACCTACGTGACCGAACCCACGGAACCGACCGGGCAACGCCGCCGTGCTCGCCGAAGCACCGCCGCTGCACCAATGGCCGTAGGTCGGCGGCACTTGGCAGCCGACATCTCTGCGACGGGAATGTCGGCCCACGCTGTGCGCTCGCCGACCTGCGGCGATCGTTCAGCGATGTTCATGCACAGCGCGCTTGGCCGACAAAGGAGTATCCACGGTGATGGTGTGCGCTTCGGCTACCCTACGACCCCTGACGCCCCCTATCCTTCTGTGACGCCAGCTACAGCGCACCGGTATAGCGAGAACCCCGGTGGCGTGCGCGGGATGCCGGGTTGGGCAACGCAGTAACTCACTGCTCCATGCGTCGGGCGTCGCTCGTCGGTATAGTGCGCTCATGTCGACCAGCGAATCGCGATCTCCCCTCGGCATTTTGATGCGGCCTTGCATTGCCCTGGTCGCGCTGATGGCTGTAGCGCCGTCCTTTGTGGCCGGGCAGACCGCGTGTGGCGGGCCGGAGGTGGCACGGACTTTTGCGACGGTAATCGATGAAGCCGGCGTCAACGCCGACTGGAAGTTGCTACGCGAAACACTGGCCAGCTCACTGTCAGCAGTCGATGTGCCGTTCAAGACCCCAGCCATCGACGACGCCCTGAGCCAGCCTTTTTCGCCGGAGATGGTCTTTACGGCACGCGACGTCTTGCCGGCGCTGTTTCGGCGCTCGTCAGCCACCTGCCAACGGGAAAGCGCCTGCCCGGTAGCCAGCCGGGAAGGGTCAGCAGTCGAGGCGCTGCTTGCGCGCATGAAGGCCATTGACGCCTCTCTCGCACGAGCCTTTGCAGAGCTGCCGCCCGACGTCGACACCGCGGCCTTGCAGGATGCACTGCCGGCGTTGCTGGAGCGCACGTCAACCGGCACTGATCTCTCCGATCACCCCCTGGGTACGACACTCCTGGCGGCAGCGCAGGCCATCGACCGCCGGGCGCTGCACCAAACCGCGGCGATTCTGCGGAACCTGGTCTCGCCGGCGCAGCTAGAGGCGTTGCGCGCAGCGCTCATCCAACGATCCCCCATTCCTACGCCGGAAGCACTGCACAAGCACGTGAGCGGCCCACTTCTGGCGGCGCGGCAAACGCCGATTGGCTGGCTCATTATCGGCGGGGCTGACGATAACGTTTATCGGGGCCCGGCTGCGCTCATCATCGATCTCGGCGGCAATGATCAATACGAGGTGCCCGCGCCGGCACGCACCCACGCGGTGATCGATCTCGCCGGCGATGACCATTACCGTGCCGACGAACCGGGTGGCCTCGCCGGTGGCATCCTGAGCGCTTCCCTGGTGGTCGACGTGGCAGGCGATGACCACTACCGCGCCCAGCTCGTGGGTCAAGGGGCCGCGGTACTCGGCATCGGGGTGCTGGTGGATCACGAAGGTCATGACCGCTATCGGGCCGGCACGCTCGCTCAGGGCGCTGCGCTATTCGGTATCGGCATGATCGAGGATTCGGCCGGCGACGACCATTATCGCGCCGCCAAATACGCCCAGGGCTTTGGCGGGCCGGGTGGGTCGGGCATGCTGCGGGATTCAGCGGGCGATGACCAATACCACGCCGGCGGAGTTTATCCGTCGAGCTACGGCATCGACGGTCACTACCAGGCGTTTTCCCAGGGCGTCGGCATGGGATCCCGCGGCAGTGCCGCCGGCGGTGTGGGCGTCCTCGAGGACCTGGCCGGAGACGACGTCTACCATGGTGGCAATTTCACTCAGGGCGTGGGCTACTACCTGGGTGTCGGTCTGCTCGCTGACGCTACCGGAGCCGACCGTTACCGGGGTGGGCGCTACAGCCAGGGCGCAGGCGCTCACCTTGGTGCTGGTATGCTGCACGAAGGTGCAGGTAACGACAGTTACACGGGCCGTACCGCAGCCAACCAGGGCGCCGCCTGGGACCTGGCTGTAGGAAAGCTTCTCGACTGCGGTGGCGACGACGACCACTACGCCGCAGACCTATCCCTGGGCGCGGCGGCACAGCATGCCGTCGGTGCGCTATTCGATACCGAGGGTGTTGATACGTATATCACGGGCGCCCATGCGCTGGGCGTTTCCGGCAAACGCGATTACGGTGACGGACGCGATGGCGCCGGCAACCTCGGCGTTTTCCTCGATGCCGGCGGGACGATCGACGGGTATCCCGTCGACGGTCACGGCAAGGACGATTCCACTATCCTTCGCGGACAACACGGCCTGTTCATCGATCAATGAGCGAACGACGTGCGGGCATCGGCGCGGTCATTCTGACGGCTTACTGGCTCGCCACGAGCCTTGGACACCTGGCGTTCTCGAAGCTCCTGGTCACCACCTGGCAGTGGCCGCTGGTCGGCGCGGTTCGCCCGGCCGACCACATTGGATGGGCTGTCCTGTTGGCGGCCTTCTTTGTCTTCCCGCAACAGGTGCGCCGGGCCCGGCTGGCATCCGTGCGCTCACCGACCCTGATCGGCTGGGGCCTGTGGCTGGCGATGTTCGTGGCGGTCGATCAGTGGCTCATCTACTCGGTTGCTGAGTATCTGCACTATCCCCAGTACGCCCTGCTCGCCTATCTGCTCGCTTGGTTCGCCGACCCGGATCGCAGCCGGCTATTGCTCGGTCCGGTGTTGCTGGCGACGACACTGCTCGGCATCGCCGATGAACTGCTTCAGTATACCTATGTCACTGTTTCGTACAGCGACTATGTGGACTTCAACGATTTCCTGCTCAATCTGCTCGGCGCAGCGGCGGGCGTATTGCTCTATTACGGCTTTCGTCCCTGGCGAGTGAACGGCCAGCCGCCTACCGCCACGGAACGCGTGTGCGCGGGAACGGTCGGATTCGCCGTGCTGTCGTTGTCGTTACTGGCTGTGGCGGGGTTGGCTGCGACCGGCGCCGATGGCATGTCATTCCTGGCACGCACTCCCGAGCGCTACGGGCACTGGCTGCCAGGGTCTCACCAAGGCCACTACTGGGCGGTGCCGCCATGGCTCGGGAGTTTGCTGCTCGGTGCCACCGGGGCGCTTTTTTCGAATTTGCCGCGGCGGTTGCGGTAAGCCCGGTTTCGTGTGGCTTCGCAGCGGATGTTTCCCCGGCGTAGCGGTCTACGCTTCGTTACATCCGCCCTGCGAGTCCTTGATCCGAGAGCCAGTCCTCGACCGCCAGGTCGGGGACACGCTCGAACTCACGAATGTTCGCCGTCACCACGGTGAGCCCAAGCGCCCGTGCATGAGCAGCTATGAGCATGTCATTCGGGCCGATAGGTGTGCCCGCTCGCTCGAGGTCATGGCGCAGTGCAGCGTAATGGGCATCGACAGGCGGCTCCAAAGGCAAGATCTTGACCGCCGAGAGAACCGTTTCGAGCTGCCGAACGAGACGCTCGGAACCGCTCTTCGCTGCGCCGAAGCGTAGCTCTGCGGTAACGACCACGCTCGTACATACGCTGTCCTCACCGACGGCTGCAATACGTGTCGCCACCGATCCTCGGGGCTTGCGCACCAGCGCGGATATGATGTTGGTATCGAGCAGGTAGCCTGGACTCATCGCTAGAACTCGACATCATCCGGCGGCCCGAGGCCTTCGTCGATATCGGGGAAGGGCTCGTCCAATTCGGGCAACTCGTCGAGTATCGACAAGAGACGCCGGTGACCAACCGGTTCGATGACCAGGTGATCTCCCTCCCTGCGGATAATCGCCTCGTTACCCTCGAGCTCGAACTCCCGCGGAATCCGTAATGCCTGATTGCGCCCGTTACGGAACAGGTGGACTCGTCTCTGGTCCTTTCGTGACGGCATCGCTCCACCTCCATAGCCACGCCGGCATATGCCAAGACATAGGCTGAGTATCTATCGCCAACGCTACGCCGTCAACACATAGCCCCCCCTGGATACCACGCCCGTTAGCGATGGGGTGAAGTTGCCCAGCACTCACCAGGGTCACTACGCGACGGTGTCGCCGGGACGGATGGGATAACCCCGGTTTCGTGTGGCTTCGCTGCGAATGTTTCCCCGGCATGGCGGATTGCACTGCGCTTCATGCGCCGGACTTCATCGTTCGGCCAGGCGTTTGAGCACCTTCTTTGCGAGCGGGTGTCCGGGATTTACCTCGAGAACCCGGCGGGCCCGCTTCAGGGCCCTATCCGGGTGATCCTGCGCCAGATCGAGTGCGGCGAGAACGGCGAGTGCGTTGACATTCGGGTAGGTGTCTACCGCCTCCTCGATCTCCTTTCGGGCCCGGCCCATGTCGGCGAGGCTCAGCAGTGCCAGGCCGCGCGCCTCGTGAAAACGGCTGCGCTCAACCTGCGTGAGCTCATCAACGGGCACTTTGCGAGCGAAATGCAGCGCCTTGCGATTCTGGCCCGTGTAGTGCAACGCCATGACCGTATTCACGAGCGTCGCACCAGGCACTTCCAGGCCATAACTGGTTCGGCCCTTGTTGAGCGCGGTACCGAGGGCATCCAGCGCCTCCCGGTGCTTGCCATCGCGCATGAGCTCCTTGGCGAGGCTGGTCCACGCACGGGGCGAGGAGGAAGACAGCTCCGCGTCAGCACGGAGGAACGCGATACGATCCTGCCACAACAGGTTCCGGTTCACCGTCAAACCGCTGAAGGCGGCGACCGCAAGCCCTACCGCTACCCATCCCGCCACTTTGAAACGGCCTCGCCCGATGAGCCAGGCCAATGCACTGCCCACGGCCAGGGCGATACCGGCGTTCGGAAGGTAAGTACGATGCTCGAAGGCCAGATCCGTTATGGGGAATATGCTCGACTCCACGGCGTGGGCGATGTAGAAGAACAGCATCCCGAACGCTGCCATCGGAAGACGCCGCCAGAAAGCGAACGCGCCGGCGATCAAGGCGAGGTGCCCGACAGTGGCCAGGGCAGTGCCCCATTGATGGAAACCACCGGCGAGGGCAATATCGTACTCGAGGCGCTGATCCACGGGCAGGAAGAACAGACCGACGTACCGCCACAGCACCTCCATCTGCGTGGCGAGGTAGTCCAGCCGGGAGATGTCCATGGTCTCGCGGGTGATGCCCACCTGGTTCAGACTGTCCAGGTTGACCAATGCGTAAACCGCGATCGCCAGCAGCGCCGCGGCTGCGGCAAGTACCGCGCGCATGCGCGGCGAAAGCTTCTGGAAGAAGACCAGCTCGACCAGCAGCAACGCAACGGGCAGCGTGGCGGCGTTCTGCTTGGTGAACAGCGCCAAAGCCGCGCAGAGCGCGCAGGCAGCGAACCACCGATACGATGAATGGACGCGCGCCCAGGCATAAAACGCCATGCTCGCCAGATAGAACATCGCTACCAGCGAGGCATAACGCTGGACTATATACGTGACCGCCTGTGTCTGGAGGGGGTGAGCGACGAAGAGCAATGCGGCAATCAGCGGCAACCACTTGGCCCAGCCATCCCCGGCGGCGCCCGCCATTGCCTCACTGCGGATCAGAGCGGCACCCAGAGCCCACAGCGCCAGCCCGGAACCGATGTGGATCAGCACATTGACCAGGTGATAGCCGAACACGTCCTGGCCACCCAACGCATAGTTGGCCGCCAGGGTCCAGGAACCGACAAAGCGCGATGGCGCGTGATTCCAGATCGCGCCCAGATCCGTGGGATCGTGTAGCGCGAAATTCTCCACGATGGAGCTGAAATCGTCGAAATAGAACGGTACCTGCATAGCGGGCAGATACAGCGCCGCCGCCAGCAACACCAGGATCGCCAACTGCGCCCAGTGGGCAAGGGATAGCCTCGTCGGCGCAGCTTCATTCGGGCTAGCTGCGGCCATCATCACCTCCGCGCGGGTCAGAGCGTTCTTCCTGCACCCGCGTAAGCTCCTCTTCCAGGATCGCCAGACGCTGGGCTAGCCGAACCACCTGCTGGCGCGCGCGAGAGCGTTCGATATCCCCGATCAGTGCCTTGAGCAACAACGCGACGATACCGAAAAGGAAAAGCAGGGACGGCGGATAGCTTATCCCAAGCGCGCTACCGGCCAGGTCCACCAGTGACGGGAACACACCGAAGACGATGGCCAGTGTCGCCACGACGATCCACCACACGGAATACTGGGCGTGCAGGTGGTCGCGCCGCACCGCCCACACGATCACTGCGGCGAGAAACACGCCTACCACGGCGGTCAGAATCATATAACCTTCCATGCGCCTATCCCTCGGTCTCCCGGTGCCACTGCCGCGGTTCGCCGGGGAGCACGCGCCGTTTACTGAAGCACATCAACGCTGAGTAAGCGAGGTAGTAAGCCACCACGAACCATGACCGGAAGATCCGGGATTTACCGTCGGCGCGCTTGCACATGGGCACGGACGTCTCGACCGCACGGCAGCCACGACGCATCAGCAACAGCAGCACCCCGACATCCTGATACTCGATGAGGGTGGCTTCGGCCGCGGAGACGACTTCCATGGCGCGCCGATCGTATAGCCGGTAGCCGGAGGTCAAATCGTTGATGCCGAGGCCGCCAAGGTGACGGAGCACATGGCAGGCCATGCGTCGCGCGGGACTGCCCCGCGACCAGCACGCGGCAACCACTACGTTGACAGGGCGCTTTCCCGCGCACATGACCTCCAGCAACTGACGAATGTGCGCGGGGTCATGCTGGCCGTCGGCGTCGATGGTGACGGTCCACCGATAGTGGCAGCGAAGCGCATACCGAATGCCCGCCTGCGTCGCCCCCCAGGCGCCAGCCGAGAACGGTAATCGGATCACGGTGGCACCGTGGCCACGAGCCACTGCCACGGTCGCATCCGTCGAGCAGTCATCCACGACCAGCACGTCGAACCCTTCCGCCCGCGCACTGGTGACCACAGCCCCGATGGCTGCTTCCTCGTTTTTGGCCGGCATCACCACAAGGGTCTCGTGCCGGAACTCACACCACGTCGGTGCGTCCAAGGCGTTCCCTTCCTGGCCCGTCGCAGCCTGGCTGTTCGTGGATAGCGGCATTAATGACGTCAAACCGGATGATTGCAAATGCGACCACGCGGCACAGACAACGCGGCCGCTGCGAGGCCGTATCCTACGGGAAGATACCGCCTCGAACCATCAACGCATGTACGGTGCGCCCGTTCGCCTGAGCCGCTGCGATCCGGCTGCTCCGTTGGGAAAGGGCGACACATTCGGCAGCAGGCGAACGGTTGCTTGACGATGCGCCGACGCCAACCCGGCATCTTCCACGAAGGTGTCTGTGTGACCATAATGCGCTCTTTCGATACCTTTGGCCGGGCAGTGGCAAACGCAGGGACACGAAATAGTAGTGACGTCGACCTTCCGGTGCTCGCCTGCACAGCCAACAACGCCAGCGCCCAGGCAGACCCTTTAAGGCAGCGACACGTGCGCAGACTGTGACCGGCGCCATGCGACAACCTCCGCACACGCGCAGCGGGTCCGCGGTAATGCGGCGCTATCTCGCAATGCTGGCAGCCTGTATCTGCCTGGTGTATTGCGCTGTGTGGGCCGCGACAGAGCTCGGCCGCTGGCATTTCCTCGGCCCCGAGTTCGGCATGTGGCAGGCGAAATCCGATCTACTCGCCCAGGCGGGGGAGACGACACCAGATACACTCGTCATCGGTGACAGCCGTGCCATGGCCGCTGTCAGGCCCGGGCTGCTGCCGGGGCGTAATGTCTATAACCTTGCCCTCGGCGGCGGCACCACCGTCGAAGCCTACTACGTGCTCAGCGAGCTCGCCGCCAGCGATGCGTTGCCGGAAACACTGGTGCTGTCGTTCGCGCCGTTTCATCTGGAGTTCGAGGATGCGTTCTGGGCACGAACCGTCGCATTCCGCTTTCTGACACCCTCGTACCTGCTGGATCTCTACGCGCGTGGCGGCTGGCGCACGTTCGGCAAAGGGCCGCTCGAAGCGACCGGCCGATATCTCGGCCTGCCCTACTACCGCGTGCCTGCGCTCCGCAAGGCGCTCGACGAAGGATTCCACGGGCGGACGACACGCCGTCTTTATCGGGAAACCATGACCCAGCGGGGATGGCACCTATTCGGTGACATGCAGGCGCCGCGCTGCCTCGTCCAGGAGACCGCACTGGAATCATTCACCCCCGACGCCCTGCTTACGGGGTACCTGAAGAGAACGCTCGAGATAGCCCAAGACAACGGTATCGATATCTACTACGTCAGCCTGCCCTACAGTACGTACAACATATCGCGCATACGCCCGGGCTACCTCGCCGGGTATCGATCGTACATCGCGGATCTGACGGATCGCTACGGCGCGGCCCGCATCGCGACCCCCGCTGCCGTGCCCCTCACGATGATGGGCGACTGTTCACACGTAAACGTCGCGGGCGCCAAGGTGCTGACGTCGCTCATCGCGCAAGCGATCCGCAATACAGAACGAGCGGGATAGCGACGTGCTATTCCACTCTTTTGCATTCATATTCGCCCTGCTACCAATTGCAGTCACTACGTATCGGTGGCTCAGCCGCACAGCGGGGCCCCACCGCGCGCCGGCGGTCGCGGCCGTGCTCGTATGGTCGCTGGTATTCTACGGTTGGGGCGAAGCCGCACATTTGTGGCTGCTACTGGTATCCATCGCCGTGAATTTCGGCTGCGGCAAGGCGCTGGAACGAACCGGCAGCCGCTGGTTACTCGCCGCCGGTGTCGTCTTCAACCTGTCGCTCCTGGGCGCATTCAAGTACGCCGGCTTCTTTGCCGAAGCGGTCAACGGAATCACCGCACTGGCAGTGCAACCGCCCCCCCTGGCCCTGCCGCTTGCGATCTCGTTCTTTACGTTTCAACAGATTGCCTACCTGTGTGACGCGAGGGCAGGCAATGAAAGCGGCGGCTCACTACTGGAGTACGCCGCGTTCGTGAGCTTCTTCCCGCAGCTTATCGCCGGCCCGATCGTGCACCACAAGGATCTCATCCCGCAGCTGCGTGACGGCCCGGACCGTCGGCGCTTCGGCGAGGACGTCGCCGTCGGCACCACACTGTTCGCCATCGGCCTGTTCAAGAAAGCCGTCATCGCCGACGGTATTGCGGTACACGCGGATGAGGTCTTTTCTCAAGCCGCCAATGGCGCAACGCTGACTGCCGCCCAGGCCTGGACCGGTGCAATCGCCTACCACTTTCAGATCTACTTCGACTTCTCGGCCTACTCCGACATGGCCAGCGGTGCGGCACGGCTGTTCGGCATCATCCTGCCCCTGAATTTCAATGCCCCCTACCGCAGCACCAGTATCATCGAGTTCTGGCGCCGCTGGCACATCACGCTGTCGCATTTCCTGCGGGACTATCTCTACATCCCGCTCGGCGGGAGTCGACGTGGCCCACCACGCTGGTTCGCCAGCCTGATGATCACCATGCTGCTCGGCGGCCTGTGGCACGGAGCGGGCTGGAACTTCCTCGTCTGGGGTGGACTGCATGGTGGCTACCTGGTCATCAACCATCTCTGGCGGCACCTCACGCCCGACTTCCGGCGGCGGGGGCACGAGGGCTTCGCCTGCCGCGCGCTGGCGTGGCTGGTGACCAGCGTGGCGGTCATCGTTGCGTGGGTGTTCTTCCGCGCCGAGGATCTGACCACTGCTGCGGCGATGCTTGAAGCCATGAGCACCGCGGAAGGGCTCACCGGGGGCTGGGACGCTCTTTGGGCCGGGCTGTCAGCGTCGTCGCTCAGCGCATCGCTCGCGGCACTCTGGGCAGGCATTCTGCTACTGCCGACCGGCCAGCAGCTGCTTCGGGACTATCGCCCTGCACTCGGCATGGCCGCCGTTCGGCCGCATCCGATACGGTGGCGACCAACCGCCGGCTGGGCGTTCGCGGTGGCGATTCTCTTCCTTACCGCGGTTACCGTGACGAATTCCTCGGAGGCGTTTGTCTACTTCCGCTTCTGAAGCGCGGGCATGATTATGAAACCCAACGCGGCCACCACAATGCGTCGAACCGACACGCGCCCGCAGGTGCGCGCCCTGTCTGCCCGCCTGACAGGCCATGCGGTGATCGGTCTGGGGATATTCGCCGTATTCCTGTTCGCCATTTCACCCGGCGAGGTCAATCGATACGACGAGGGCCTGATCCTGAACGGCGCCGCTTGGGTGCTGGACGGGGCAGTACCGTACCGGGACTTCTGGACGATCTACGCACCGGGGCAGTTCTGGGCACTCGCGGGCTGGTTCAAGCTCTTTGGCACGAGCGTTCTCAGCGAGCGAATCTACGACGCGCTCGCACGCACACTCCTGACCATCGCCTGCTACAGCGCCGCCTGGGCGTTTACCAGGCGCCGTGGCCCCACGGCGATGACTGCCACGCTCAGTGTCGCCTGGCTATGGTACATCGGCTTCTACGGCTACCCGTTGATACCCGCCTCGGCCGCAGCAATCGGCGCCTGCGTCGCACTCGTTCAGTGGCTTGAAGCAGAACGAAGCACAGGCTTGCTCGTCGTCGCCGGCCTGCTCGCGGCTGTAGCAGCCGTCTTTCGACATGACGTAGGTGCTTACACGGCGCTGGCGCTGCTCATTGGCGTTGCCCTCGCGGGTAACCGACAACGCCGCGCCATCCCCATCCTGCTGAGCACGATGCTGCTGGGGGGCTTACCTGCCCTGTTGTTTCTGCTGGTGAACGTTCCGATCCGTGAGCTATGGGCACAGCTCGTCGCATTCCCGCTAACCACCTATGCCGACGTACGTGCACTGCCCTTCCCCAGCATCAGCAAAAGCCTCCATGCGGCGATGACCCAACCGGGCGATCTTCACCGCCTCAGCAATGCCGTGGTCACCGTCATGCTGGGTCTGCCCTTGCCGGTGGCGGTATTCGGCCTCTACCTGGGACTGCGGAACGGTTACCGCCATCGGGTTGGGAAGGATGCGGCCAATGACCTCAACGGTCACGCCACCGCGTTGATTTTGTTGAGTGTTCTGACATTGCTCCTGTTCAGCAAGGGACTCGTACGCCCCAGCGCGGTCCAGATGCTTCCCGCAATTCTGCTGGCGAGTACCCTTCTGTGCTGCTGGCTCACCAGCCCACACGCACGTGCGCGCCGCCTCGCGCCGTCGATCCTGCTACTGTTTCTGCCGCCGGTAATCGCGTCCGGCCAGGCCCTATTCCAAGATGGTTTGGGCCCACACACGATGGTCGGCGTTATCGAGCGGAGCAATCACGAAGCGGTTGGGGAGATTCCGAGGGCTCGGGGCTTCAAGCTGCCGGAAGACCAGCGGCGCGCCGTCAGCTTTCTGCGTGAGCAAACCGCGCCGGATACGGCTATTTACGTCGGTAAGCCCCGGCACGACCGGATATTCGTCAATGACGTGTTGTTCTACTTCCTCGCGGAACGCCCGTCGACGACGAGATTCGCGGAGCTACACCCCGGCGAGGTCACGACTCGGGCCACGCAAGCCGAAATGATTGCGGCGCTGGAGCGAAACGCCGTGACTTGGGTCGTCATCTGGCGCGGGGCGATGCACCAGGAACCGAACGCCAGCGGACGAAGCAGCGGCGTTCGCCTTTTGGACCGCTATATCGGGAATCACTACGCACAAATCCAGGCATTTGGTGACTACCTGATTCTGAAGCGTTCCAAAGACTAACCTTTTCGAAAGTATTGCCAGCCACGCAGATCGGCTGGTGCTAGCTCCCGGGATGTCGGCCAGCGCTTCGCGCTCGCCGACCTACAGCCGCGTAGGTCGGCTGCACTTGGCAGCCGACATCTCTGCTGCCCTACGCGCCTTCCATTATCCCCCCTGTTAGCCGCACGAGAGCGCGCCGCCGCAATGCGGCAGTGACCCGCCGGTCAACCCACGCGAAATGCGACACCGCTCGCGTACATGGGAATCGCCCGAGGCGATTACCTCGGGCGACATCGGGCACGTCTAAGTCAATACACCGGCTTCACTGGTGGTGGGCAACCTCTGCCGGCTGACATCGGAACCCCTATTTGCCGGCAACGCCGACCTTTTCCTGCAGAGACTCGTGAAGTGCCTTTACCGCGGCCTGGTCGACATCGATACCGTCGGCACCGCGAATATCACTGATGATCGAACCACGAATCTGGTTGCGGCGCTCTTCACGAAGCGAGCTGATGATCCCCGGCTTGACCTTCTCGAATGGCTGGAGCTTCGCCGGCTTCCGGTCAGCGAGCTTGATCACGTGATATCCGAACCGGGTCTTCACCACGTCGCTGACATCTCCCGGCTTCTCCAGTCCAAAGGCGGCCTTGGCGAAGGGATCGACCATACGATCACGGGTAAAGTAACCCAGATCGCCCCCTTTCTCCGCGCTGGAGCCATCGGAGTACTCCTTCGCCAGCGCTGCGAAGTCTTCTCCGTCCAGAGCCTTCTTTCGGACCTTCTCGGCGAGCGCCTTCGCTTCCGATGCACTGCGATCGGACGTATTGATCAGCACATGTGCCGCCCGCACCTGTTCTTCAGTGCGATACTTGTCCGGGTTCGCCTTGTACTCTTCCCGCGCCAGTGCGTCGAAATCGACGTCCTGGATCTTTCGGGCGACCATGGTGTCCAGGTAGGCCTTCCCCAACGCACGTTGCTCGGCCATCTTGACCTTCCAGCGCACTTCGGGGTCGTCCGCAACGCCTGAATCCGTTGCGTCACGGGCGAGTTGGCGGATCACGTAGATCTGGCCGATCATTTCGCGCAGATTACCCTCTTTCGCGAGAACCCGGGAGCGCATTTTCTCAGGCACCTGCGCGTTCAGATAGCGCTCGGCGTCCGTCGCTGTGACAGCAATGTCGTTTTTCTCGACGAGCGCATCCTCGGCCGCCAGGACCGAACTTCCGGCCAAAACACCAACCGTTGCGAGCAACAGATAGCCAAAGCCCCGTCGGGGTCTATTCATCGAATCCTCCCACGCAAGTCAACTGGTCGCAGGTAAGTCAAACAAAAAAGGCGTGGGCCGACGGGCCCACGCCTTCCTTAGTCCACGACGAACCGTCGTTAGTTCACGTAGTTCGTAATATACGTCTCACTGTACGTGACGTTGGACGAGGAATCGTCCACAGTGCCAATGCGCATGTGGAGATAATAGGTAGCGCCCGGCTCCATCACGCAGTAACGCTTGTACTCGAACGTGAGCCACCCGAGCGTCGCGTTTTCGTAGCCGTCAACGGAGCAGTTGGGGTCCACCTGCGCCGCGGGAATGCCCGGTTCGCTGGCGATCCAGAGCGTGCGATTGGATGGGTTCGTGGTCGTGTAGGCCGACGAGAGCTTGCCACCCACTTGTTCGCTTGGCGCCGTGAACGGATACACGTAAGTGGTCTGCCGCACCTCGAACTTCTTCTCGTTCAGGCTCGTGAACTCGATCGGGTCCTGGCATTCGTAGCCTGACTGACCACCGAGCAGATCCGAACAAGACCCTGATGTGCCGCCTCCGGACCCATCACCGTCGCCGGACCCGTCGCCGTCGCCGTCGCCGTCGCCGGACCCATCACCGTCGCCGGACCCGTCGCCGGATCCATCACCGTCGCCGGACCCGTCACTGATGCCAGTGATAGTGATTCCATCCTCAGTGAAAGAAACGTTTGACGCGGGAACGGTGTGATTCTCGCCATCAATCGTAATCGTCAATGCCGACGCCGTGGTTGAAACCAGGAACGCAGCCAAAGAGATCGCGGCAGTGCGCTGCAATGTCATCCAGACACCCCTACATCATGGTTCGACTAGTACGGTGCCTTTTTACCACGCGCCGGCACGCCCAACAACGTTCAAAACTTGACCCAGTGCGCAGCTTCAGGCGCACTCCAAAAAGAAAGGGGCCAAACGGCCCCTTTCTTCACGAGCCACATTACTAGAATGCGGCGTTCAGACCACGGGTTACTGCGTGATGTTACGCTCACCCTTGTGGTTGAACAGACCGGCGTAGTTCGACAGCAGACCGCCAACATCGCCGTTGACGAACTCGACCACAGAGAAGCCGAGCACCGGCAGACCGCGATAGGTCTCCGCGGGGCCGGTGGTACCCAAGCTCTCCAGCGTGCGGACGTTACCGCTGCCGAAGTTCGTCAGGTCCATGGTCAGCCAGCCGTTGTCGAACACGACGTCCAGATTACGCTTCACGCGATCCGAGGGCGCGAGCACGTTCGAGTCGTTGAACGTAACCACGTTGGCCTCGTAGCACAGGGACGTCGGCGGCTCACCCGGGGGCTGCGGGGAGAAGTCGGAATCGTCCGGCGTCTCCTGCTGCTCCTCACGGTCGAAGTAGGTGATGCCGATCTCTTCGCAAGCCTTCTCCGGCTCGCCCGACGCCGAGCTCGCCCAGGTCGTCGTGAACGGATCCATCGGAGCGGAGGTTCCGTTGACGTAGAAGCGCTTGGTCGGGAAGGTCACGACCCAGTCCGTGCCGGCCTGCAGCGACGGCTCGGTCACGAAGTCGTTCGCGATCTCGCTACGCATCAGGGTCGCGGTTACCGCGTCCACACCGGTGTTGAAGTCCGAGGTGTAGACGGTCGTGCCGTCAACCACGTTCGCCGTCGCGGTGGCGTTGTTCAGCGACGGGTTGGTGCTACCCGGATCGGTGTGCAGCGGCGAGGACAGCGGATCGTTCGGGTCGACGAAGTTGTCGAGCGCCTTGGCGTCGTAGGCCGCGTCGATGCCGCCCTGGACGTTGATCAGCGTACCGGTGCCGTACAGACCGCCCGTGGGCAGACCGATGCCGTCGTTGTTGTTGGCGCTCCAGACGCCGCCGTTCCAGGCATCGCTGATCGCGCCACAGTCCGCGGGGACACCGTCGTCGGTGTGGGTCGCCGCGGCGGCCAGGGTGGAATCCTGGACCACGCCCATCTCGATGATCTCGAGGTAGCCCTCACGGGTACGCTCGACGCCATTGATCACGTCATCCAGGTACTGGAAGTTGACGAAGTCCTTACCGTCTTCCGGGATGGTACCCACGGTGCAGGACGTGTCGCCCGTCTTCAGCATGGCGGCACCGCTGCTCTCATTAGCGGTAACCACGCCACTCCAGACGTCGTTCGGCGACAGGTACAGGTTAAAGTCCAGGACCTCCTGGCTGTTCTGCGCCTCGAGGAAACGGACCTTAACGGCCTTGACGCTGCTGGTGGTATTGGTCAGCGACACGTAGGTGTCGAAGCCACCCTCAACCGTATAGTACGGGTACAGGAGAACCTGACCCTCTCCGGTTGTGCTCTCGAAAAACAGCGTGGGCGACGCCGGTCGTTCCGACCATGGCGGCGGCCAGCGCCAGAGAACTGAGCTTCTTGTTCATTCAGTCACTCCTTGATGTCGGCCAGATGCGACTTCAGTGGAACCGTTTGCGACTATCCAAACAGCCACGCCGGAAAGCTATCACAGCCCGTGGGGCTCTACAACACATCACACCCCGCGGCGGGGCAATTGGTGACATGTTTGCAACAAACCCCACGGCCCGACAAAACCCGATTGCTTCGGACGCCTACTGAAAGGCGGATTTCCACTCAGTCAGAGGGATAAAACCACCATTCGCCTTCGGAACGCAACCACGTTTCCGTCAGGCGTCGCGTATTCTCCATACCCAGGCGCGGGTGCATGTACTTTACGTCGACCCCGACGACACAGCGCTCCGCCTTGCAATCGACTTCCTTGACGTCCTGCTTCAGCCAGCGCACCGCGCCGCCCAGCGTGCTCCGGTAATCGTCCACCGAGTTGCCACTCCGGTACGCCGGGGTCAGGTAGCTGTATGCCGTTTCGATGTCGCCATCGATGAGCGCCTGCCAGCGCTCGCCGGCCCGAGCCTCGACCCGTTGTTCCGGCGCAACACTGTTGCCCGCAAGCGACGAACAGGCGGTCAGTGTGGTAAGGACGAGTAGCGAAAGCGATACTCGCATTATATGACCGCTGATGCGGATACCACGGCTGTCGTGCGCCATGCCTCTCAACCTTTTGTCTTGCCTCACATTAATCGTTCGCCCACGGGCGGGTGCAAACACCAGCGCCTATTCACTCTCGTCGGCACCTGCCGGCTTTTCGTCGGCTGATTCGGGCCAGCGCGATTGCGACTGTCGGCGGAAGAACTCGGCGCTTTCCTCTGATAGCCCCTCCATGCGCTGCCGGAACTCCTGGGTGATGGCGGCCGTCTCCGCGGCGTTCTCCGCGACCCGCGGCGTCAGCAGCACCAGGAGCTCGGTGCGCCGCCGTTCCTTGCTCCGGGTGCTGAACAGCGCCCCAAGCACCGGGAGCTTGCGCAGGCCGGGGATACCCGACTCGCCCGTGGAATTGGTCTCGCGGATCAAACCACCGAGCACGATGGTCTGGCCGCTGGGGACCGCCACGACACTCTCGAGTACGCGCTGGGTAATCGTCGGCGAATCGATGCCGGAGTCCGTCGTCTCGGAGACGTCGTTGACTTCCTGACGGATCTCCATGGTCACCATGCCACCGGCATTCACCCGGGGTGTCACCTCCAGGCTCACGCCGGTATCCCTGTACTCGATTCCCGAGGTAATTATGTCGGAATCCGAGTCATCCCTCGCCCGGGTGCTCTGGGAGGTGCGCACGGGCACCTGATCGCCCACCTGTATCGTCGCGGTCTGATTGTCCAAAACCATCACGGACGGTGCCGACACGACGTTGACCTTATTGTCCGACGCCAATGCATTAAGCACGGCACGGATATCGCCCGCGTTGTTAACCAGGGAATAGCTGAACCCGGGAAACGTCTTGTTTGGCGTGGTCTGGTCTTCTCCGAAAACCAGCTCACCCTCCGCGACATGTCCGTCGTCGACTCGATTCTGGAAGAACCACTGCATGCCGTACCTGAGGTCCCCGCTGAGGCGCACCTCAACGATGGTCGCGTCCACCAGTACCTGCAGCGCGGAGATATCGAGCTTCTCGATGGCGGACTCGATGGTGTCGTAATCAGCGGGGCTCGCCATGATCAGCAACGCATTGTTGGTCTTGTCGGCGATCACCTTGACCTGGCTCTTCAGGCCGATGCTATCCTCTTCGCCGCCCAGGGTCGTGGTCATACTCCCCCCGGAGGTATCAGACGCGCTCTGACTGTCTCCCCCCGCACTGTCGGAATCGGCCGTGTCACCAATGCTCTGGGAGCTGGCCCCCGGCGCGAGGGACGGTCCGCCCACGGAGCTGGAGCTGTCGCTCGATTCTCCGCCGAACATGGACTGGAGCATCTTCGCGGCATTCTCCGCGTCGCCATGTCTCATGCGGTAGACGTACAGGCGTTGCCCGCCGCTGCCGCCTCCGCGGTCGAGGCGGTGCACCCAGGTGCGTGCCTGGTCCAGGTACTCGCTCTGCGGCGTCACCACCAGCAGGGAGTTCAGGCGTTTGATGGGAACGAACCGGAACATGCCCGCCAGCGGTCCGTCACCGCTGCCACCGAAAACGGTCTCCAGCTCTTTCGCCAGCTCTTCGACGTCGGTGTTCTCGAGGGCGAACAGGCCAACGGACATACCCTTGAGCCAATCCACATCGAAGATGTCCACCGTGTTGATCCAGGTCCGCAACTCCTCGCGGGTGCCGGCAAGGATGAGCAGATTGCGCTTGTCGTCCACGCGCACGAGGCTGCCCGGGCTCAGGAACGGCTCGAGAATCTTGCGCATTTCGCTGGCCGCGATGTATTCGAGCGGCACGATGCGCACATTCAACCCGGGTCCGGTTTCGCTGAGGGAGGGCGCCGCCGTCCCTCTAAGCGCCTTCTCGCTGGGAACGATGCGATACAGCGAACCATCGCGCACGAGGGCGGCACCGTTCATCCGGAGAATCTCTTCGAGCGTCGGCAGCACGGCGTCACGCTTCAGCGGGCGGCTGGTAGCCATCGTGACGCGCCCTTTCACCCCGGGATCCAGAGAATAGTTGAGGTTGAGAAGATCGCCCATGACGTAACGAACGACTTCCCGGAGATCCGCGCCCTGGAAGTTGAGCAGCACCGACCCGCCCTCGGTCTCTCGCACCGGCGGCTGGCTTTGTGCGGCTTCCCGGTCGATGAACTCGCCGGTTCCCTCGAACACCTGCGTCGACGGTGCGTCGTCCTGGCCCTCGCCTCCGGTTCCACCAGGGCGGCGTTCAGTCACCGCGTCCCGTGCTGAGCTGTCCGCCGGTTCCTGCACGACGGTGGACGCATCGGCAGTGCCCTTGGTTTGCTCGCCCTCGCTCAGGGCGGCACAGCCGGTCAGCACGACCGCGACCAGGAACGACACGACAACAGAGCGCAAGGCATGCGTTGCGGGCATACGACTTATCCCTTGGAGTTCGATGCTTCGTCGGAATCGCCAGCGGCGTTCTCCCCCTCGGGAGGCTGCGGGAGATCAATTCCGACGGGTGGTGCGTGATTCTTGGGAGGTCCGGATGGACGGAGCATCAGCTCCTGCGTTCCCGCGTCTGAACGAAACATCACCGAGTCCGGGAAAACGGCCATCACCTGCCAGCCGTTGTATTCGTCCCCGGGGCTGAGACGCCGATCGCCCTTCTCGCCCTTGCCTTTCACGCGGGCTAGGGCGAACTGCTCCTCCGGCGTGACGACGATGCTGCTGAGCCTCAGATTGAGCTTGCCGGCTTTCGGTGCCGGCTCCTTCGGCTGGGGCTTCTCCGGCGGTTTGGGTGGACGGCGCGTCGGCAGGAACAGTGGCCGGGCCACCATGTCCTTCACCTGCCCGACGGCGACGAGCTCGTCCGCCGGAGCCCACACATCGTCCGCCTGCGCCGTATCAGGCTGTGGCGCCTCGCGGGCGACCGATTTCACCGATTCCCGCCAGCGCTCCAGGACCACTGCCTCCACTGCGACAATCGCTGCCAACACGGCCACCAGCACGAGTAGCCAACGCACACTCCTGTTTCGCGTCGCGGTCACGTGTCGTCCCCCGCCGCCATCGTCCGGGCCATGAACGCGTTGAGCTCGAGACGAACCTTGAGCTCTCCCGAGAAACGCTGCTCGCTACGGCGTCGCGACTGCTCCGGGCTGATCGTCACATCGTCGATCATCACCACGGGACGCCCCGTCTCCAGGCTACGCAGAACGGCCGCCAGCGTACCGCTGTCCGCGCGGATATCCGCCCTTACACGAATCCGAGTGAAGTTCTCGTCCTCTGACGGTCCCATCACCTGCACGGAGTTGATCGAGCCGCCGTGCTCGCCGATCACTTTCTCCAGAAGCTGCTGCAACTCCGCAGCCGCCAGGTCGGGGGTCTCTCTCGAAAGGAAAAGGCCGCTATCGTCGACCCGCTGGCGCAGCACCGATACCTCCTTCTCGAGTGAAGGCAACGAAGCGACGACCTTTTTGAAGCGTTCCAGCCGGAATCGCTGGTCGGCGATCTCGGCACGATAGCCCGTGTAGGCTCCGATCAGAGGCTGCACGATCAACAGCGCAAGGCCGAGGAGCACGGCAACCAGCAAGCCGACGGCGAGCACGCGCCGCTCGCGCTGGCCTAGCTGCTCAGGGCTCATGCCTGCCCCTCCATCAATCTCATCGCGATCTGGAAACGCTCGCCCCCGTCCTCACGAGTGATCGGCGCGTTGAAGCCCACTCCCTCGAATAACGGGGATTGCTCGATGCGTTCGATCAGTCCCGACGCGGACGGGGCCTTTCCGCGAATCACCAACTCGTCACCGTGAAGTTGCAAGGCCCAAATCCAGGTGTCATCCGGCAGCAGGCGGGCGAGCTCCTCGAGCGCCGCGAGCACTGACGGTTGGTTCGCGCGCATGTCCGCGACCGACTGCGCCTGCGCCAGCAGGCGATCACGGGTTTCGCGCAATGACTGCGCCCGCTGCGCGGGCTCGGCAAGATCTGCCGCCTCCTCGCGCAGCGTCCGTGCTGCCCTGTCCAGCTCCCACAATGGGAACCCGACCGCTGCGACGAGCAATATGCAAGCAGTGGCCGCAAGCATGCCACGTACGCTCGGCCGCCACGCCGTGCTATCCGACGTAGCGCTCGGTGTCAGGTCGATCCGCGGTTCGCCGGCTGGATGCATACTCGCCGGGGAGAGGCCGGCGGTGGCCAGACGCTGGACCAATGCGTCCATCCGCTCGCGGGGTACCACTGCAAGCCGGACGGGAATCCCGCCACTGGCCGTCGGGCCACCGAGCCGGCGGCAACCGTAGTGGACCTGGGCGGCGGTGAACGGCGTGTGCCGGTCCATCTCGTAGCCGACCACACCCTTCAGGTTTTCCTGCGCAGCAGCTGGCAACGCGATGTCGGTCACGAGCACTTCGTCGGCAGGCAGCACCATTATGACGTCCGCCTCCGTGGCCGCCCGCGCCACCTCAGGCGGCAACTGATCACCCCACGCTGACCGCCCCAAATGGCGCCTGCCCTCAAGGCTTTCGAGCTCGACGTCACACCCCGTCTCTCCCACGGTGACCAGCAATCGTGGGCGCGACAGGTGTAGCCGCGACACGAGCCGCGGTGGGAGCATTCCCACCAGCTCGCCTATCCACCAGCGCAGGAACGCGCCAGTCTGCCGCCTGAATTGTGAAAGCGTGCCTCGCTTCACGAGTGCTCAACCATCCTGCGCCGCCTGCCGCGGCGCGTCACCGGCATCCAGCTCCCGCAGGGAGAGCAATATGAAGGGATCCCTATTCCGGCCGACGGTATCCACCACCTCGGCACCACGGCCAACCCAGAGCCCGCCGGGCAGCTCCGCCCAAGCCGCGATAGCATACGCGCCAGTACCGAAGCGCTCCAAATACCTCTTACCGGCGGGAAAAGGCGGCAATGGCGCGCTCTGCTGATAGGCACGATCAACGCGCTTCAGATAACTGTCGACCATTGCCTGGTTGGCGCCGGGGAGAGCCAGCAGTGTCGTCGGGTTGGCACCCCATGGCGTAATGACCGGCGTACCGTTGAATACGGTGAGGTTCGGCGCGAGGCGGCGGTATAGCTCCGGGGTAATCCCGGGAACACGTTGCAGCTCCGCGATATCCAGAAAATCACGATCATACGGCCCCGGATCGCCGGCGCCCGTGGACCGCTCACCGGTACCGCCGGGGCGCGTCGCGTTGTTGTCGTCCCGCCAGTCCTGGATGTTTGCGGCAAGCGTCTTCCGACGGCTCTCATCCTGAACACCGACCGCCCGCAACAACCCTTCCAGTAACTCCGGCGGCGCCCGGTTCAGGTCGATACGGCCGCTGACCTGTCGCGCTCGTGCATGCACGGTCACGCCGCCCAACCGGAACCGGTGCCATTGGCCATTGGGGCGCCAGCGCGCGTCCGCGCTCGGATGTTTCAGCTGCAGGAACGTATAGCGGATGCCTGCCTCGGCCAGCGCCCGACCACGCGCGAGATCCACATTGTTGCGAACTGCATTGACCTCTCGACGGACCGTCAAAGTCAGACTACCGGCTATGACGGCCAGCAACGTGAGCACCCAAAGCACCGTGATCAAGGCGAGCCCACGCTCGCGCCCGAAAGTCACCGCCCTCATGGCCTTGGCCCCTGAACGCCCGCCGCCTGGGAGGAAACCAACCCGGGTGCCCCGACTACGTCCATGACTTTGTCGTCACCGCGGAAGACCTGCATGCGCACCATTCCCGGCAATTCCGGGCGTTCCCACTGATCATGCCACGCGGCATCCTCACCGGGCTGTCGACTGCCGTGGTAAGTAAACGCGATACCATTGGCTCCACTCAACACCAGTTCCGGATGACGTCGCTCTTCGTCCGCCTCCAGTGGCACCTCCGGGTGATACGGCCACCAGGTGAGAATCAGCCCTGCCTCTCCGTCGGCTTTGCCGATACCCAGCTCCACGACCTGCAATCCACCGCCACCGCGATACGCAGGCAATGCGGTTATGAACGTCAAACGCTCGCTCTCACCACGAAACCCGAAACCGTCCGCCTCGCTCGAGGTGGTCCACTGTAGCGGCCGGGCCTCATCGATGAGGCGCTCCAGTACCCGTGAGGCCTGTCCCGCCGCGGACGCCTGCTCGATGCGCTGCTCCGCCGCGCCCCAGCTTCGTCCGGCGATCTGAAGCGCCGGTAGCAGCACGGCGAACAGCAACGCCAGCAACACCAGGGCGATCAGCGCCTCCATGAGGGTGAAACCGGCCGTGCGCCTCATGTATTCCGCTCCACCCGCAGACTGGTGAGCCGCACGTCGCGCTCGCTGCCGTCCCCCCAGCTCACCCTTACATCGATACGCCACAACCGGAATTGCGCCTGCTCGTCCGAGTAGTCGCCATTCCAGTCCACCGGCGTCACCCGCTCGGTCCAGCGGAAGCGCTCGCCGGCGCGGCCGCTGCGCTCACCTTCAGGCACCGGCTGTTCCGCCTCGGCGAGGGTCAAACGCCGCTCTGCGATCTGCAGCGCCTGCGTGTAATCGCTGGCGATGGCGGTATTGCGCAGGCCCCCGGAAATCGCCTGCAGCACGACGGTAAGGCCGATGGCCATGACCGTGAAGGCCACCAGCAGCTCAAGCAGGGAGAAGCCCTTCTGCCGGGCTATCATGAGCCCTGCCCAATCAGGTTCGCCCGGGCGGTCAAGGCCTGTCGGCTGCCGTGAGCAGCCGACCTACAGGTGACTGCCCGGTTATGTCCGCGTGGGCATCGCGCCCGTTGTCGGCGGCCATGGGCAGCCGAGCTATGGGCGACGGCACGGCGTACACGCTTTGCATCCACCGCACACGCAATCATCGCTTCAGCTATCCGCCTGATCATCCAGAATGCGGACGCGGCCAGTGAGCCAGTTCACGTCCACGCGGAACTGCCGGCCGTTGTTCGCCAGCGAGATCCGGCCACCGCTCGACGAGCCATCGGGAAAAAACACGATTCGGCCCTGGGAATCGGAGGAGATATCCGCCCCCCCGGCTACCAGACCGACTTTCGTACCCTCGGGCAGCGCGCGACTCTCGCTGGCGCTGGAAAGCTGGTAGAGGCCGCGGTCGACGTCGATTAGCACGGCCGCGTCCCGGCGTTCCCGCAGCGCTTCGGTGCGGGCTGCGCGCAGCGCCGAAGCCACGTCACGAGTAGCCGCCTGCAAGCGTACGCTCTCGATGGCGCCGGCGAAGCGCGGACCGACGAGCACGGCGGCCACCGCCAGAATGGCGATGACCACCATGAGCTCCAGAAGGGTGAACCCCCGGGCGCGGCCGCGCATGCCGGTCACCAGCGACTATTGCGCCCAGCTGGTGACGTCGGAGTTCTCGCCTTCGCCGCCCTCACGGTTGTCGGCACCGTAGGTCCAGACGTCGAACTGACCGTGCTCACCGGGCTGGCGGTAACGATACTCGTTACCCCAAGGGTCCAGCGGCACCTCACTCTTGCGCAGATAGGGGCCGTTCCAGGAGCTCACGCCCTGCGGCTTGCTCACGAGCGCCTCGAGCCCCTGCTGTGTCGTGGGATAACCGCCGTTCTCCAGCCGGTAGAGATCGAGCGCGGAGCTCAGATCCTCGATCTGTACACGTGCCGTCTTGGTCTTGGACGTTCCCAGGTACTTCATGACCTGCGGCCCGACCAGGCCAGCCAACAGCCCCAGGATGACGAGCACGACGAGCAGCTCGATCAGGGTGAAGCCGCGGGCGCGGCGGGAATGTTGAGAATGCGTGATTCGCGTCATGCCACGATATTCCGTATTGATCCCCAGAGTGTCGATGCAAGATACGGCCTACGGCCGTGATCGTTCATGTGAGCTCAAGCTCGCTGCGCTCACCTGAACCCGGGCTACGCAACCTTTGCAGGGTGGACGGAACGTCAGCGAAGCCCACCATCTCGGCCCACCACGCGACGTCAGAATTGCGCGCCTGGCACGCTGGCGGATTGTGCTGCGCTCCATTCGCCCTATCCCAGCGTCGCCCCGTAGGTCGGGTGCAACCAGCAACCGACGTCACCGACCGGGCGACGCCTGTGTCGGGTACCGCCTGACAGCGGTTCCCGACCTACGGGAGCTTCGGGGGCACAGCCCCCGCCGCCGCACCGTCGTGAGCTCACGAAACCCGGCCGCGAACGCGCCACCCTCACGCGCCTGCACGTCTTCCGAAGAGAGACCGCCGCCTCACCCGGTTGGTTCCGTCATCAGAATGCCAGCTCGTTCACGCTCAGGATGGCCGTGAGGATCGCGATGATGATGAACGCGATCACCAGTCCCAGGCCAATGATCAGCACCGGCTCGAGCAGGCTCAGCATACGCTTGACCGCTACTCGAACCTCCTCGTCATAGAGCTCCGCCACCTGGCCCAGGGTGTATTCCATGTGACCGGTCTCCTCGCCCACCCGGATCATCTGCAGCCCGAGGCGGGGAAACAGGTCAGCCTCCAGCAGCGGCCCGGCCATGCCGCGCCCCTCCTTTAGCCCGTCCGAAGCGACGCCCAGCGCCCGAGCCATGGCGCGGTTGGAAATCGTCTCACGCACGATGCCGAGCGCGGTGAGCATGGGTACACCGTTCTCCAGCAATGTGCCAAGGGTGCGGCAGAAGCGCGCCGCTTCCAGCTTGCTGGTGAGATCGCCGAGCACCGGGAGGCGCAGCTTGAAGCGGTCCCACGCCTCGCGGCGCCCGGGATCGGCGAGAATCTGCCGAAACAGCAATACTGCCGCGACGATGCCCAGACCGATCATCCACCAGTAACCGCGCAGGAAGTCACCGGCTGCTACCACGATCTGCGTGCTGACGGGCAGCGCCCGGCCGGCATCCTCGAACAGCGCGGTAAAACGCGGCACCACGAAGGTAAGCAGGACGAACACCGACAGCACGGAGACCACCAGCAGGATGGCGGGATAGATAAGCGCCGACACGACACTCTCGCGCAGCTCCCGCATGCGCTCCAGGTACTCAACCAGACGCTTGAGCACCGCGTCCAGGGAGCCACTGAGCTCGCCAGCGCGTACCATGTTCACGTAAAAACGGGAGAAAGTCTTGCCCTGCGCCTCCAGCGCGTCGGATAGCGGGTCACCGCCGCGCACGCGATCGAGCACGTTGTTCACGAGCGACTTGACGTGCTCCTCGGGCGCGAGGTCGGCAAGAATCTGCAACGCCCTGTCCAGCGGCAACCCCGCCTTCAGCAACACCGAGAGCTCCTGAGTGAACACCCGGATATGCTGGCCTTTGACCCGCTTGCCCGAAGAACGCAATCGCCGCAGGCCGCCGAGCGCACCGCCCGCCGGCTGCACGCGCACAGGGATGAGGCCGCGGTCCTGCAGCCGTGCGACGGCCTGCCCGTCATCGGCGGCTTCGAGCTCTCCCTCGACCACCTCTCCGGCGGCATCCGCAGCCTTGTAATAGAACAGCGCCATGCTAGCTAGGACCTGTTTTCAAACCCGGAGCGCGACACGCCGGGCGTTTTCGCGCAAGACAAAACGGCACCAGCGCGGTGTAGCGGCGCAACACACGCGAGCGCCAAGGTCGTATTACCCCAAGATGGACCCGGCCCTTGGGGTCGGATCTGACATTCGCCCGTGCTGCGTTGCTCGTCGCTCATTTGGAATCACTGAACTTCGCATCCTCGCGCCTTGCCTGGCTGACTGTCAGCCTCAACGCGGCGCGCTTGGGGTACGAAAGCAGGGCCTCTACTCCCGCGTCACCCGCAGAACCTCGTCAGTGGTGGTGAGCCCGCGCACGGCCTTGGAGATACCGTCTTCATACATGCTCACCATGCCTTCCTCGCGGGCAATGCGGTCGACCTCCTGGCTGGAGGCGTGACGAACGACCGCCTCGCGCAGGCGCTCGGACATCACCAGCAGCTCGTTGATGGCAAGCCGGCCACGGAATCCCGTATGGCTGCACGACTCGCACCCCACGGGCCGGCGCAGATCCACGGCGGCGTCGGCGGGCACGCCAATCTGTTCGAGCAGCGCCGCGCTCTCCGTGTACGGTTCCGCGCAGTGCGGACACAACCGGCGCACCAGGCGCTGGGCCAGAATACCGTTCACCGTTGAGGCGAGCAGGTAGTCGTCCACGCCCATGTCGAGCATGCGGTTGACGCTGCCCGCGGCGTCGTTGGTGTGCAGGGTCGAGAGCACCAGGTGACCGGTGAGCGCCGATTGCACCGCAATCTGGGCGGTCTCCAGGTCGCGCATCTCACCGATCATGATGATGTCCGGATCCTGACGCACGATGCTGCGCAGCGCCGAGGCGAAGTTGAGACCGATCTGCGGTTTCACCTGGATCTGGTTGACGCCGTCGAGCTCGTACTCCACCGGGTCCTCGACGGTGATGACCTTGCGCTCGGGCGTATTGAGCCGCTGCAAGGCAGTGTAGAGGGTCGTGCTCTTGCCGCTGCCCGTCGGGCCGGTGACCAGCATGATCCCGTGGGGAAGATCGAGGACGCTGCGCAGGCGCTCCAGTGCCTTGCCTTCGAAGCCGAGCGCCTCGAACTCCAGGGTCACGCTCTCCTTGTCGAGCAGGCGCATGACCACGCTCTCCCCGTGCAGCGTAGGCGTGGTGGAAACGCGCAGATCCAGCTCCCGCCCCGCCACGCGTACCTTGATGCGACCGTCCTGGGGCAGGCGGCGCTCGGCGATGTTCAGCCGCGCCATGATCTTCACGCGCGAGATGACCGCGGCCGCGGACTGCGCCGGTGGCGCCTCCACCTCGTGAAGAACGCCATCGATGCGGTAGCGTACCTTGAGCTCGTTGTCGAACGGCTCGATGTGCACGTCCGATGCCCGGGACTCCACGGCGCGCTGCAATACCAGGTTGACCAGGCGTATGACGGGCGCTTCGCTCGCCATGTCGCGGAGGTGCTCGATATCCTCCTCGGTGGCGCCGTCCTCGCCGTCGACACTCAGGCCCAGACCGCTCTGGTTGGTGTCCTCATCGTCGCCAAGATAGTGGTCGAGGGTACGACGGATATCGCCGGGAAGCCCCACCACCACCTCGACGCGACGGCCACTCGCCATGGCGAGCGAGTTGCGCAGAAAACCGCTGCGGGGATCGGTCACCGCGACGAGCAATCGCTGGTCATCGACTTCCAGAGGAACCGCTGGCGCATCGCGCAGAAAGCGCACGGAGACGCCCTCGGGCATCTCGCAGAAATCAGGATAGTCCTCGGCCGCGAGAAGGCGCGTGCCCGTGACCGCGGCAAACGCGCTGGCCATATCCGCCTCGGTAACGAGACCGAGCTTGGGCAGCAACGTGGTGAGCGCGGCGCTGTCGGCGCTCGCAAGCCTGCGGGCACGCTCCAGGTCTGCATCCTTGAGCTTGCCGTTTGCCTGCAACCACGCAGCGACGGCCTCGTCGCTGCTATCGAGTTCCACGTCGGGCACGGGGTGTTGGGTCATGGTTCCTGCCGGGGGACCGGCGGCCGAGATGAAGCGCCGATGATACTAGCCCGGATATCGTACGCAAACCCGGTCCGCCGGCAAGTGGTGCGGCGCGCAGATTACGTCCATCGGCCCGGAAGCGCGACCGTCGCCACGGTTGCCGAGCCGATCGGGGCGATCAGCCATACTGGCGCGCGAGCCATTCCTTGTAGGATCCATCCATGACCGAACGCCACCAGCCTTCGTTCCCGAGGTACCAGTCGACGGTATCCTTCAGGCCCTGCTCCACATCGAAACGCGGCTTCCAGCCGAGCTCATCGGTGATGCGCTGCGGATCGATCGCGTAGCGCCGGTCGTGCCCCGGCCGGTCGGTGACGAATCGCATCAGCGAGTCTGCCGCTTCACCCCGCGCCGCCGGTGCCTCGGGGAACCGCGTCGCGAGGGTCTCGTCAGTGGCGAAACGCTCGTCGACGACGCGGCAGAGTGTGCGCACGAGCTCCAGGTTGGTCAGCTCGCCGTAGCCACCGATGTTGTAGGTACCGCCGACCTCGCCGTCGCGCAGGACTGCTTCGATGCCGCTGCAGTGATCGGCCACGTGCAGCCAGTCGCGCACGTTGCTGCCGTCTCCGTAGATGGGGAGCTCCCGGCCGTGGAGTATGTTCACGATCACCAGGGGGATGAGCTTCTCGGGGAACTGGTAGGGGCCGTAGTTGTTGGAGCAATTGCTGGTGGTCACCTGCAATCCGTAGGTGTGATGCCAGGCGCGGACCAGGTGATCGGAAGCCGCCTTGCTCGCGGAATACGGCGAATTCGGGGCGTAGGCGGTCGTCTCGCTGAAGGCCGACTCATCGGGGGCCAGCGAGCCGTAGACTTCATCGGTGGAGATGTGATGAAAACGGTGGGGCTGCCCGCTGCCGGCCAACCATACGGAACGGGCGGCCTCCAGCAGCACCTGGGTACCGACCACGTTGGTTTGTACGAACTCGGCGGGGCCGTGAATCGAGCGGTCGACGTGGGACTCGGCGGCGAAATGCACGATGGTATCGATGCTCTCTTCACGCAGCAGCCGCTGTATGAGATCGCCATCGGCAATGTCGCCCTTGACGAAACGATACCCCGGCGCACGCTCGGCATCGGCGAGGTTCGCCGGATTACCCGCGTAGGTCAGCGCATCGAGAGCGACCACGCGCTCCTCGGGACGAGCCGCGAGCCAGTGATGCACGAAATTGCTACCGATGAATCCGGCCGCGCCGGTAACCAGAATTGCCATGGGAGCTCCCAAGTCGTTCCTTCGTCAAATGCGCTCGCCCGGGGGGCGGCGCTTCAAACCATTCGGTGGATCACGCTGCGCTTCATCCGACCTACCCGTCGCAGAGATGTCGGCTGCCAAGTGCAGCCGACCTACCCGGCTACCGATTGCGGGCGTCGCGATACTCGTCGAGCATCGCCGCGAGCTGCGCGCGCCAGTGCACGCTTTCGACACCGACCGCCTCCCGCAAGGAAGTCTTGTCGAGCACCCCCTGCGGCGGACGGCGTGCCGGCGTGGGCCAGGCGGCACCAGGGATAGGTGCCACTTCCACGCCCGCCGGCACCAGCCCGCGGGCGGCACCCTCGTCCCGAATCGCCACGGCGAAGTCGTACCAGGAAGCGACACCCGCATCGGTCCAGTGGTGCGTCCCCGTGAGTCCCGCCTCGACGGCGCTCCACAAGACCTCGGCGAGCCCGCGGGCCCAAGTCGGCGTGCCGATCTGATCCTCGACCACGGTCAGGCGCTCACGCTCCGTCATGAGGCGCAGCATGGTGGTCGCGAAATTGTGCCCGTGCGCGGCATAGACCCAGGCCGTCCGGACGATGAGCGCTTCCTCACCGAGGGCCGAACGCACACGCGCCTCTCCCGCGGCCTTGCTTGCGCCATACTCGCCCACCGGCGAAGTCGGCGCCTGCGGCGACCAGGCACGCCCGAGCTCGCCGGAGAAGACGAAGTCGGTGGAGACGTGCGCCAATCGTGCGCCATGCCGGGCGACCGCCTCGGCAAGATGGCCGGCGCCGTCGGCGTTGACCGCCCAGGCACGTTCGCGTTCGGTTTCGGCGCGGTCCACCGCCGTGTAGGCCGCAGCATTGACCACCACGGCCGGACGGTGCTCGGCAATCGTCGCCTCGACCGCGGCAGCGTCGGTAATGTCGAGCTCGCCGGCGGACAGCCCGACAGCCTCTACGGCGTGCGGCGCCGTGCGCAGGAGCTCGCGGCCGAGCTGACCGCCCGCACCGGTGACGAGCACCTTCATGAATACACCTCCGCGCGGTCGAGCGTAACGCCCGCGAGGTCCTTCTCGGAGAGCACCGGCTCCACGCCCTCGGGCAGCGGCCACTCGATGGCTACCTCCGGGTCGTCCCAACGCAGGGTTCGCTCATGCTCGGGGGCGTAGAAATCCGAGCACTTGTAGAGCAGATCCGCGCTCTCGGAGGTCACCACGAAGCCGTGGGCGAAACCCGGCGGCACCCAGAGCATGCGGTGGTTTTCCTCGGAGAGCGCCGCGCCCACCCACTGGCCGAAGTGTGGCGAGCTGCGGCGCAAATCCACGGCCACATCGAATATCTCGCCGCGCACCACGCGCACGAGCTTCCCCTGTGGCTGCTGGATCTGATAGTGAAGTCCTCGAAGGACACCCTGGCTGGACCGGCTGTGATTGTCCTGTACGAAGCGGTCGGGAATGCCGACCTCGGCGAAGCGCTCCGCCTGCCAGGTTTCGAGGAAGAAGCCGCGATGATCGCCGAAGACTCGCGGCGTCACCAGCAGCACGTCGGGTATGGCAAGGGGTTCAACCTGCATCGGGTTCCAGTCCCTGATCGAGCAGTGAATTGAGGTAGTCGCCGTAGCCGCTCTTGCACAGCGGCTCGGCGAGCCGCCGCAATGCCTCGGCGTCGATGAATCCCATGCGATAGGCAATCTCTTCGGGGCAGGCGATTTTGAGCCCCTGACGTTTCTCGACCACACGCACGAAGTTCGCTGCGTCGAGAAGCGAGTCGTGGGTGCCGGTATCGAGCCACGCCGTGCCGCGACTGAGTAGCTCGACGTCGAGGCGCCCCTGTCGGAGATAGGCGCGGTTGACGTCGGTGATCTCCAGCTCGCCGCGCCAGGAAGGCTCAGTGTTCCGGGCGATGCTCACCACGTCGTTGTCGTAGAAGTACAGGCCCGTGACCGCATAGTGGGAGGCCGGATTCGCCGGTTTCTCCTGGATATCCACGGCTCGACCGTCGGCACCGAAGGAAACCACCCCGTAGCGCTGCGGTTCGTTCACGTAGTAGCCGAATACGGTCGCACCGTCCTGTCGCCGGGCAGCCGCCTGCAGCTTATGGGACAGGCCGTCCGCGTAGAAGATGTTGTCACCGAGCACGAGCGCCACGGGCGAGTCGCCGATGAACCGATCGCCGATTAGGAATGCCTGGGCGAGGCCTTCCGGTCGCGGTTGTTCCGCATAGCTGAGGCTGATGCCCCAATCACTGCCGTCGCCGAGCAGACGCTGGAATGCGGGGCCGTCTGCCGGAGTGGTGATGATGAGGATGTCCCGGATACCCGCCAGCATGAGCGTGGACAGCGGGTAGTAAATCATCGGCTTGTCGTAGACCGGCATCAGTTGCTTGCTCACGCCAAAGGTGAGCGGATATAGCCGGGTCCCGGAGCCCCCGGCGAGGATGATGCCCTTGCAAGCTGTAGTCATGCGCCCCCAGATGTCCGTTATCCAGATGGCGCCGAAGTCTACCAGCAGCCGCGAAGCGAGTCGTCCGCGACCGCGGTGCCGGCGGTATCGCCGCGTGGCGGCGGGGGAAGAGCCCCGACGCCGTGCGGCGACACTCACCGGATCGCATCAGCGAAGGCTGATATAGCCCGCCTTCTCCAGCTTGAGGATGACCTCCTGTGCGGCCTCGTCCGGCGTGCAGTCAGTCGTGTCGAGAGTGAGCTCCGGCGCCTCAGGAGCCTCGTAGGGGTCGTCGATACCGGTGAAGTTCTTGATCACGCCTGCGCGAGCCTTGGCGTAGAGCCCCTTGCGGTCACGCGCCTCGCATACCTCCAGCGGCGTGGCCACGTGGATCTCGATGAAGCCGGCACCGGTCTCCTCGACCATCTCGCGGACCTGTCGTCGGGTCGCGGCATAGGGCGCAATGGGCGCGCAGATGGCGACACCGCCGTTCTTGGAGATCTCGCTGGCGACGAAACCGATACGCTGGATGTTGAGATCGCGGTGCTCCTTGGAGAAGCCGAGCTCGCTGGAGAGGTGCTTGCGCACCAGGTCACCGTCGAGCATCGTCACCCGCCGCCCGCCGATCTCCATGAGCTTGGCCATCACCGCATTCGCGATCGTGGATTTGCCCGAGCCCGACAGCCCCGTGAAGAACAGGGCGAAACCCTGCAGGTGCTTGGGCGGATAGGTCTTGCGCAACTCCTCGACCACCTCCGGATAACCGAACCAGTCCGGAATATCCAGGCCTTCGCGCATGCGCCGCCGGAACTCGGTGCCGGAGATCTGGAGCACCGTTTCCTTGGTGTCGTCCACCTCGTCGATAGGCGCGTACTCCGCACGCTCCTTGACGTAAACCATCATCTGGAACGGCACCACGGTGATGCCGATCTCGTCGCGGTGTTCCTCCACCAGGTGCTGCGCGTCGTACGGCCCGTAGAACTCCTCACCCTGGCTGTTCTTGCCCGGGCCGGCGTGGTCACGCCCGACGATGAAATGGGTGCAGCCGTGGTTCTTGCGGATGATGGCGTGCCAGACCGCCTCGCGCGGCCCACCCATGCGCATGGCAAGCGGCAGCAACGACAGCGCCGTGGTCTGCTCCGGGTACTTCTTCAGCACGTGCTCGTAGCAACGCACACGGGAGTAGTGGTCGACGTCGCCCGGCTTGGTCATGCCCACCACCGGCTGGATGAGCAGATTGGCCTCGGCCTGCTTGGCGGCGCGGAACGTGAGCTCCACGTGGGCACGGTGCATCGGGTTGCGGGTCTGGAATGCCACCACCCGGCGCCAGCCGCTCTTGGCGAAGCGCTCGCGCAGCTGCCGCGGCGTGGAGCGCAGGTGCCCGAAATCGTAGTGCACCGGCTCGGTCACGCCGTGCACCCGTCCCCCCACGTATACCGGGTTGCCCCGGTTGAGCAGATAATCGACACCGGCGTGGGCGGTATCCTCGGTGCTGAAGACGCCCACCGCTTCGCGGCGGAAATCCGGGCGCCAGATGGCCTCCACGTCCATCACCGCGATCAACACACCCTCGGGGTCGCGCAGGGCAATGCGCTGCCCTTCGCTGATGTCGCCGGCAAACGCCTCGGTGACATCCAGCGTGATCGGCATCGGCCAGAGGGTGCCGTCGGCGAGCCGCATCTCGTCGACAACGCGGTCGTAATCAGCCGGTGTCAGAAACCCCTCGAGGGGCGAAAAACCACCATTGAGCAACAGCTCGATGTCGCAGAGCTGACGCTGGCTGAGGTCCCAGCTCGGATACTCCGTGGCACGCCGCTTCTCGGCGGCCGCCTCGTCCTCGGCGAGGTACAGTTCCTTCAGCGTCCCGCCGTGGGGCTCGATCAGATGACTCATGCAGCTTCTTCCCTCAATGGTTATCGGCAATCTGATTTGCGCAGACGTCGGCATTGCGTACGCTCGGCGCCTGCAGACCCAAAACCAGCACCAGCCAGAGCGCCGCCAGTGCCGCCGATGCGACAAAAACGCCCTCGGCACCGAAGCGGCCATAGGTGGCGCCACCCAGCACCCCCCCGAGAAACGCACCCACGAACTGGGCCGTTGAGAACACGCCAAGTGCCGCGCCTCGCGCATGCGCGGGCGCGAAACGCGAGACCAGCGACGGCAGACTGGCCTCCAGCACGTTGAAAGCCGTGAAATACACCAGCAACGCGGCGACGAACGCCCACGGCCCCACCCCGATGGTATCCGCCAGGGCAAGCTCGCCGGCGATCAGCAGCGCGACCGCCACCACCACCAGGCGATGCATCACCCGCTTGGCCTCACCCACCCCGATGGCGGGAAACATCAGGAGTGCCGAGACCATCATCACCGGCACGTAGACCTGCCAGTGCGCCGCGGGGCTGAGGCCCACGACCTCGCCGATCACCACCGGCAGCACCACGAATTGAGCGGTCATGATCAAATGCAGCAGCAGCACGCTCGCGTCCAGGCGCAAAAGATCGGGGTGGCGCAGCACCTCGGTGAACGTACCGGCACGGATATCGCGGTCATGGCTGCGCGTCGCCGGCGCCGGCACCAGCCAGTGCAGCAGCCCCATGGCGCCCAGCGCCAGGGCGGCGGTTATCCAGAACAGGCCCGACAGCCCCATGGCGGCCGCCACTGACGGTGCGATGATGAGTGCCAGCATGAACGCCAGCCCGACACTCACGCCGATGAACGCCATCGCCTTGGTGCGCTGACGCTCGCGGGTGTGATCCGCCGCGAGGGCCATCACCGCCGCCGCGATCGCGCCGCTGCCCTGCAGAGCGCGCCCGGCGATCACGCCCCAGATGCCGGTGGACAATGCCGCGACGACACTGCCGAGGGCGAACACCGCCAGCCCACCGAAGATCACCGGCCGGCGGCCGATGCGGTCGGAGAGCATTCCCATCGGAATCTGCAGCAATGCCTGAGTGAGACCGTAGGCGCCGATGGCGAGACCGATGAGCGTGGGCGTGGCACCGGTAAGCCCGTCGGCATAGAGGGCGAACACCGGCATGATGAAGAATAGCCCCAGCATGCGCAGACCGAAAATCGCCGCCAGCCCCGCGGTGGCGCGGCGCTCGCTGGCGGACATGGCTGCCGTGCTGGAGTGTTTCGATCGTTTGCTCAAGGTTTACTGCGGCCGAACGGCCGCCGCCGAAGAATTGACAGAAGCGGTATAGTAGCAGGTTGGTTCAGCCCGGCCCAACGTAATGGATAGCATCCGCATCGATGGTGCGCGCACGCACAACCTGAAGAACGTCTCCCTGGCGTTGCCACGCCAACGGCTGGTGGTGATCACCGGGCTGTCCGGCTCCGGCAAGAGCTCGCTCGCTTTCGACACCATCTACGCCGAGGGCCAGCGTCGCTATGTGGAGTCACTCTCCGCCTACGCGCGGCAGTTCCTCTCGATGATGGAAAAACCGGACGTGGACCACATCGAGGGCCTGTCGCCGGCAATCTCCATCGAGCAAAAGGCGACTTCGCACAACCCGCGCTCCACCGTGGGCACGGTCACCGAGATCCACGACTACCTGCGGCTGCTGTTCGCCCGTGCCGGCACACCGCGCTGCCCGAGGCACAGCATCGAGCTGCGCGCCCGCACCGTCAGCGAAATGGTCGACCAGGTGCTGGGACTGCCCGAGGGCACCAAGGCCATGCTCCTCGCCCCACTGGTTAGCGAGCGCCGCGGCGAGCAGCGCGAGGTCTTCGACGAGCTCCGAGCCCAGGGCTTCATTCGTGTGCGCGTCGATGGCACCGTGCACGAGATCGACGCAGCCCCGGCCCTCGACGCCAAACGCCCCCACACCATCGAAGCGGTGGTGGACCGCTTTCGCGTACGTGCCGATCAGGCCACGCGCATTGCCGACTCCGTGGAGACCTGCCTGAGCCTCTCCGACGGCCTGCTCAGGGTCGCGTTCATGGACGCGCCGGAAGCCGAGGAGCCCCTGTACTCCTCCCGCTACGCCTGCCCGGAATGCGGTTACTCGCTACCGGAGCTCGAGCCCCGGGTGTTCTCCTTCAACAATCCCCACGGCGCCTGCCCGACCTGCGACGGGCTTGGTGTGCACCAGTTCTTCGACCCGGCACGCGTGGTCGCTCACCCCGAGCTCTCCCTGGCCGGCGGCGCTATCCGCGGCTGGGACCGGCGCAATGCCTACTACAGCCGCATTCTCGCCGACCTCGCGAGCCACTACGGCTTCGACGTGGAGACGCCATGGCAAGCGCTCCCGGAGCCGATCCGCGAGGTGGTGCTGCGCGGCAGCGGCGACGAGGATATTCCGTTCTCCTACAGCGGCCCGAGCGGCGAGCGCACGCGCCATCACCCCTTCGAAGGCGTACTCAACAACCTGGAGCGACGCTACCGCGAGACGGATTCGGCGGTAGTTCGCGAGGAGCTCGCGCGGTTCATCAATACCGAGTGCTGCCCGGACTGCGAAGGCTCGCGGCTGAACGAGGCGGCCCGCCACGTGTTCATCGGCGAGCACAGCCTGCCGGCGATCACGGCGCTTTCCGTGGGCCGCGTGCAGGCGCTTTTCGAAGGTCTGCATCTCGAGGGCGCCCGCGGCACCATCGCGGAACGAATCCTGCGCGAGGTGCGCGACCGCATCGGCTTCCTGGTGAACGTGGGCCTCGATTATCTGAGCCTGGACCGCGGGGCGCACACGCTCTCCGGCGGCGAAGCCCAGCGTATCCGCCTGGCCAGCCAGATCGGCGCTGGCCTGGTGGGGGTCATGTACGTGCTCGACGAGCCGTCCATCGGTTTGCACCAGCGGGACAACCGCCGCCTGCTGGATACGCTGCTGCGCCTGCGCGACATGGGCAACACCGTAATCGTGGTGGAGCACGACGAGGACGCCATCCGCGCCGCCGACCACGTGGTGGACATGGGGCCCGGCGCCGGCACCCACGGCGGCGAAGTCGTGGCGGAGGGAAAACCGGAAGCGGTGGAGGCCAACACGGCATCACTCACCGGCGACTACCTGGCCGGCCGCCGCGCCATCGCCGTACCCGAACGGCGCACGGCGCCGGGTGACGAGTGGCTGCGCATCCGGGGGGCGCGGGCCAACAACCTGCAGCACATCGACGTGGACCTGCCGCTGGGGCTCATGGTCTGCGTCACCGGCGTGTCCGGCTCCGGAAAGTCCACGCTGGTCAACGACACGCTCTACCACCAGGCTGCCCGCACCCTCAACCGCGCCAGCATCGACGCGGCGCCGTGCGACGGTATTGATGGTTTCGAAGCCCTCGACAAGGTCGTGGACATCGACCAGAGCCCCATCGGCCGCACACCACGGTCCAACCCGGCGACGTACACCGGGCTGTTCACGCCCATCCGCGAGCTCTTCGCCGGCACCCCCGAGGCCCGTGCCCGCGGCTACGGCCCGGGGCGCTTCAGCTTCAACGTCAAGGGCGGGCGCTGCGAGGCCTGCCAGGGTGACGGCGTGCTCCGGGTGGAAATGCACTTCCTGCCCGACGTGTTCGTGCCCTGCGACGTCTGCCAGGGCGAGCGCTACAACCGCGAGACCCTGGAGGTGCGCTACAAGGGGCTCAATATCCACCAGGTGCTCGAGCTCACCGTGGAAGAGGCTCACGAGTTCCTCGGGGCCGTGCCGGTCATCGAGCGCAAGCTGCAGACACTCATCGACGTGGGCCTTGGCTATGTGAAGCTCGGCCAGAACGCCACCACGCTCTCCGGCGGCGAGGCCCAGCGCGTGAAGCTCGCCCGCGAGCTCTCCAAGCGTGAGACCGGGCGCACGCTCTACATCCTCGACGAGCCCACCACCGGCCTGCATTTCCATGACATCGCCCAGCTCCTCACGGTGCTGGAGCGCCTGCGCGACCACGGCAATACCGTGGTGGTCATCGAGCACAACCTGGACGTCATCAAGACCGCGGACTGGATCATCGACCTGGGCCCGGAAGGCGGCGAAGGCGGCGGCCGGCTACTCGCTACCGGCACGCCGGAGGATGTGGCCCGGACGGAGGCCTCGCATACTGGACGCTACCTGCGCGCCGCACTCGAGCGGCAATCGGCGATGGGGGAGGTAGCCCGGACACGCTCGGGGACCTAGTCACGTCGTCACGCAGGGCGGACGAAGCGAAGCGCGGTCCGCCGTCGAACTAGACCCGGAACCGCCCGACGAGCTCGCGCAAGCGTTCGCTCATGGCGGCGAGCTCCTGACTGGAGCTGGTGATCTGACCCACCGCGCTCACCGACTCGTCGACCACCCCGTTCACCTTGTTGACGCTCTCGGAGATGTTTCCGGATGTCGCGGTCTGCTCTTCCGCGGCGCCGGCGATCTGGGTGGTCATTTCGGTGATGCGCTGAACGCTCGCGGCGATCTCGGAGAGCGAATCGCCGGCCCGCGCAGCCTCTTCCACGCTCGTCCGCGCGGTCCCGCGGCTCGCCTCCATCTGTTCCGCGGCCTCGCGGGCGCCCTCCTGGAGGCGCTCGACGATACTCTGTATCTCGCCGGTGGATTCCTGGGTGCGCTGGGCGAGACCACGCACCTCCTCGGCGACGACGGCGAAGCCGCGACCGGACTCGCCAGCCCTGGCAGCCTCGATGGCCGCATTCAACGCCAGCAGGTTGGTCTGCTCGGCGACCTCGCGGATCACGTCGAGCACCTTGGTCACGCTGTCGGTTTCGGCATTGAGCGCACGGGTACGCTCGGCGCCCTGCTCCACCTGCTGCGCGAGCCCCTCGATGGTGTCCACGACCTCGTGGACGATCCGCCGCCCACGGTCGGCGGTCTCGTGGGAGCCTTCGGCCGCCTCGGACGCCTCACCGGTATTACGCGCGATCTCCTGGGCCGTAGCCGCCATCTCGTTCATAGCGGTGGCGAGCTGCTCGATCTCGGCGCGCTGACGGCGGATGCCGTCGTCGGTGCTGGCGGTGATCGAGGAGAGCTCCTCGGCTGATGTCGCGAGGCTCTCGGTCTCACGACCGATACCCTTGACCACGTCCTGGAGTGTCTCGATGAAGCTGTTCATCGCCCGCACCAGATCGGCGACTTCGTCACGACTGGTCACCGGCAGACGCGTGTTGAGATCGCCCTGCCCCTGACGGATATCCTCGAGCAGGCGATTCAGGCCATCGCGGGCGCTACGAAGCGGACGCGTGACGCTGCGCGTGATCCACCCAGCGAGCAACAGCCCGGCGAGCACGGCCACACCGACTACCGCCGCGGTGAGCGTAATGGTCGTACTGACGCGCTGGTCCGCAACCTCCGCCTGCGCCGATAGCGCACCGAATACCTCGTCTTCCAGCTCGCGGGCGCGGGCGGCGATCTGCGGCCCCACGTCGTCCATCTCCGCTTTCGCGGTCCGCAGCCGATCGACGGCCGCCTGCAGCTGCCGCACACCCGCCAGATAGGTCGCCAGGGATTCCTGGGCGGTAGAGAGGCGTTCGGTGTTCTCGTCACTGAAAATCGCATCCTCCAGGGCGGCGATGGCTTCAGCCGCGGCACTCGTGCGCTCGGAGATCGCCTCGGCATTGGCATCGGACGGGGTGACCAGGAAGGTATTCACTGCCGTTCGCAGCTGGACCATGCGACGATTCGCCGTTTCGGCCTTGAAGGCGAGGGTCGCGTAGCTCATGTCCTGGGCGGCGGTGACGATGCCACTCAACATTTCCTCGGTCTTGGGCCCGGCGGTTGCGAGCTTGTCCGCCTTGATGCGCTCCATGGTCGTGATGCTATCCACCACGTCCGTATCGAAGCCTTCGGTGAACCGCGCATGCATGTCGGCCAGCTCGTCGACCAACGCCCGCTGCCGGGGGTCGTCGATACGCTCGCGCGCCTGCTCGAGCAGGGCCCCGAACTCCTCGCCGTACTGCCCGAACGCCGCCCGGGAGGCCTCGTCGTGGTCGAGCACGTACGCTTCCAGCCGCAGCCGCTGGCGATACAACGTCACCAGCATGTCGGTCGCCAGCGCGGTATCCGGGGCAAGGTCCTCCGTGACCGTGTACATATCGGCCTCGATACCCCGCAGCGACATCACGGTAGTGACACCGGTGACCACCAGTGCAACGACCATGATCAGCGGCGCGGCGAAGACTTTCGCGGCCACTCCCAGGCGACGGCGTGAAAAGGGTTTCTTCGACTTCATCGAGTGCGGCTCCGGTTCACGATGACAGCGAGCGATTCGTACAGTGTCGCTATCGGCAGTCCGACGCATTCCTTGACCCGGCGAAACGATGCCGCACGCACGCGATTTGCACCACTCCCGTCGATAACACCGCGCATCAAGGGCGCTGCCGGCGCGAAAATCGCCATGGCGAGGCGCTCGCGGGTGCGCTCCCCGAGAGGTTGCACGAGCAACCGACCGACGCTGCCACGGGCACTGACTGCCCCGTGGATCCGATCGCGTCACACGGCTGTCACCAAATCAATATCTTCTTGAAAATCAATAAACTGCACATGATACAGGCATACTCTCTTGGAAAATCGGGGCCGAATTCTCACGAGAGCGGCCTTTATCCCGTACAATGGCTTTTCGCCTGAATACACAGCAGACGAAAGGATCGTACATGTCCAACCGCACCGAGCAACTGAGAAGCGACCTTTCCCGCCGCGTTGTGCTGCTCGACTGCGCCATGGGCACCATGATCCAGCAGCACCCGCTCGAGGAGGCGGATTTTCGCGGCGAGCGCTTTGCCGATCACCCGGCAGCGCTTAAGGGAAACAACGACTTACTCACGCTTACGCGCCCGGACCTGATTCGCGAGATCCACGACCGGAATCTCGCCGCCGGCGCCGAGATTATCGAGACGAACACCTTCAACGCCACGCGGCTGTCGCAGTCGGACTACGACACCGAGGACCTGGTCCCCGAGCTCAACCGCGAGGCGGCCCGTCTGGCGCGGGAATGCGCCGACGAATGGACGGAGAAGACCCCGGACCAGCCCCGCTACGTCACCGGCGTGCTCGGCCCCACCAGCCGTACGGCCTCGATTTCGCCGGACGTAAACAACCCGGGCTACCGTAACGTCACCTTCGACGAGCTGCGCGAGAACTACCTGGAAGCTGCCCGCGCGCTGGTCGAAGGCGGCGTCGACCTGATACTGGTCGAGACGATCTTCGATACGCTCAACGCCAAGGCCTGCCTGTTCGCGCTGGAGGAGTTCTTCGAGGAGCTCGGCTACAAGGTCCCGGTGATGATCTCCGGCACCATCACCGACGCTTCCGGGCGAACGCTCACCGGCCAGACCACCGAGGCGTTCTGGAACTCCGTGCGCCACGTCGAGCCGTTCTCCATCGGGCTGAACTGCGCCCTCGGCGCCGAGGATCTGCGGCCGTACATCGAGGAGCTCTCGCGGATCGCGAGCAATACCTACGTCTCCGCCCACCCCAACGCCGGCCTGCCCAATGAAATGGGCGAGTACGACCAGTCGCCGGAGTACATGGCGAAGCTCATCAAGGACTTCGCCGAGAGCGGATTCGTGAATATCGTCGGCGGCTGCTGCGGCACCACACCGGAGCACATCGCCGCGATACGCGAGGCGCTCACCGACATCGCCCCGCGCGAGATCCCCGAGTTGCCCCCGGCGATGCGCCTGTCCGGACTGGAGCCGATGAACCTCGGCGAAGGCGACATGTTCCTCAACATCGGCGAGCGCACCAACGTCACCGGCTCGGCGAAGTTCCGGCGCCTGATCAAGGAAGAGGACTACGACACCGCCCTGGAAGTCGCCCGCCAGCAGGTGGAAAACGGCGCCCAGGTGATCGACGTCAACATGGACGAGGGCCTGCTCGATGCGGTCGCCTGCATGGAGCGCTTCCTCAAGCTCGCCGCCGCGGAGCCGGACATCTCGCGCGTGCCGATCATGGTCGACTCCTCCAAATGGGAAGCCATGGAGGCGGGCCTGAAGTGCATCCAGGGCAAGTCGATGGTGAACTCCATCAGCCTCAAGGAAGGTGAGGAGGACTTCGTCCACAAGGCCAAGATGGTGCAGCGCTACGGCGCCGCCGTCGTGGTGATGGCCTTCGACGAGGAGGGCCAGGCCGACACCCTGCCGCGGCGTATCGAGATCGCCCAGCGCGCTTACCGCATCCTCACCGAGGAGGTGGGTTTCCCGGCCGAGGATATCGTCTTCGACCTCAACATCTTCCCGGTAGGCACGGGCATCGAGGAACACGCCCGTTACGCCATCGACTTCATCGAGGCGACCCAGCACGTCAAGGCGAACCTGCCCCACGCCAAGGTCTCCGGCGGGCTGTCCAACCTGTCGTTCTCCTTCCGGGGCAACGAGCCCGTGCGCCGGGCGATGCACTCCGCGTTCCTCTACCACGCGGTGCAGGCCGGCCTCGACATGGCCATCGTCAACGCCGGCCAGCTCGACGTTTACGACGACATCGACAAGGAGCTCCTCGAGCTCGTCGAGGACGTACTCTTCGACCGTCGCGAGGACGCCACCGAACGCCTCGTCGACAACGCCGATCGTTTCAAGAGCGGCGGCGCCAAGGCGGACGACAAGAACCTGGAATGGCGCGAATGGCCCGTTGAGAAGCGTCTGGAGCACGCCCTGGTCAAGGGCATCACCGAGTACGTGGTGGACGACACCGAGGAGTGCCGCCAGCGGTTCGATCACCCGATCAAGGTGATCGAGGGGCCGCTGATGGACGGCATGAACGTGGTCGGCGACCTCTTCGGCTCCGGCAAGATGTTCCTGCCCCAGGTGGTAAAGTCCGCACGCGTGATGAAGAAGGCGGTCGCCCACCTCATCCCGTTCATCGAGGCGCTGAAGTCCGAGGGCGACACCAACGGCCGCGTCGTGCTCGCCACGGTCAAGGGTGACGTCCACGATATCGGCAAGAACATCGTCGGTGTCGTCCTGCAGTGCAACAACTACGAGGTCATCGACCTGGGGGTCATGATCCCCAACGAGAAGACCCTGGAAGCGGCCGAGGAGCACAACGCCGACATCATCGGGCTGTCCGGGCTGATCACGCCGTCCCTCGACGAAATGGTGGACATGGCCAAGCAGATGGAGCGCCGCGGGATGAAGATCCCGCTGCTCATTGGCGGCGCCACCACTTCACGCGTGCACACGGCGGTGAAGATCGAACCCCAGTACAGCGGCGACACCATCTACGTGAAGGACGCCTCGCGCGCCGTGGGCGTGTGCTCGAAGCTGCTGAGCAAAACGCTGCGCGACGACTACGTCGCCGAGATCAAGACCGAGTACGAGCGGGTGCGCGAGCAGCGGGCCAAACGCCAGCACAAGCAGAAGTGGCTCGCCATCGAAGACGCACGGGCGAACCGCACGCCCATCGACTGGAGCGCTTACGAGCCCACGCAGCCCGCCAAGCCCGGCATCCACGTGATCGAGGACCAGCCGCTGGAAGAGCTGCTGGAATACCTCGACTGGACGCCGTTCTTCCAGGCCTGGCAGATGACGGGCAAGTTCCCGAAGATTCTGGACGACGAGAAACAGGGCGAGCAGGCCCGCAAGCTCTATGACGACGCCCGGGCGATGCTCAAGCAGATCATCGAGGAGAAGTGGCTCACGGCTCGCGGTGTCTTCGGGCTGTTCCCTGCGAATGCCGTCGGTGACGACACCGAGATCTACACCGACGACAGTCGTGAGCAGGTGCGCCTGGTCACCCATCACCTGCGCCAGCAGACGGAGAAGCCCGAGGGCCGGCCCAACCAGTCCCTCGCCGACTTCGTCGCGCCCAAGGAAACGGGCCTGCGTGACTGGATGGGCGGCTTCGCGGTGACCGCGGGCATCGGTATCGACGAGCACGTCAAGCGCTTCGAGGCGGATCACGACGACTACAACGCGATCCTGCTCAAGGCACTCGCCGACCGCTTCGCCGAAGCCTTCGCCGAGATGCTCCACCACCGCGTGCGCCAGGATTACTGGGGTTATGCGGCCGACGAGCAGCTCAGCAACGACGAGCTCATCGCCGAGAAGTACCGCGGCATCCGTCCGGCGCCCGGCTACCCGGCCTGCCCGGACCACACCGAGAAGGACCTGCTGTGGGAGCTGCTCGATGCGCAGAACAAGGCCGGCATCGAGCTCACCTCCTCCAAGGCGATGGTGCCCACGGCGGCGGTCTCCGGCTGGTACTTCGGCCACCCGGACAGCCGCTACTTCGGCCTCGGCAACATCTATCGCGACCAGGTCGAGGACTACGCCAAGCGTAAAGGCATGGATGTCGCCACCGCGGAACGCTGGCTCAACCCCAACCTGGGTTACGACCCGGACGAGACCTAACCGGAAGGCGGACTTTGCGAGCGTCCCCGCCACCCCGCGCCCACCGGCGCGGGGTGGCGGGACAGAGGCGGATTGCGCTGCGCTCCATCCGCCCTACGCCACTCGTCACCGCGACGCGCCCTCCTGTAGGGTGGACGAAGCGAAGCGCAGTCGACCTACAGTTCAGGTCAACAAGAGCACGGACGCTCGATCATGCCCGAGTATCGCCGTAACCGGGCCCCGGGTGGCACTTATTTTTTCACCGCTACACTAGCTAATCGACGTAGCGACCTGCTCACCCGACATGTCGCTCTCCTGCGCGAAGCCTTTCGCACCACCCAACGTGAGCTCCCCTTCCGCTGCGACGCCATCGCCGTCCTGCCCGAACACCTCCACTGCATCTGGACCTTGCCCGACGGCGACGCAGATTACCCGCGACGCTGGCAACGGCTGAAAGCCCGATTTTCACGCGCTTTAACGCGCGAGTACGACAACGCCGGCAATCGACGACGCCGCGGTGAACGAGGCATCTGGCAGCGACGCTACTGGGAGCACACCATTGGCGACGAGAACGACTATCGACGTCACATGGACTACATCCACTTCAACCCCGTGAAGCACGGCTTGGTAGCCCACCCGGCACAATGGCCGTACTCGAGCCTTCACCGTTACGTGGCGGCGGGATGGCACCCGCAGGAATGGGCCGGTAGCGAAGTCGAAGACCTGCCGGCAGGAGAGTGAGAGCGTAGCGTATGAGTGTAGAGAAAGAGGCGGATTGCGCTACGCTCCATCCGCCCTACGCCACTTCGGTATACTGGTTAAATATCGGACTTGGCCTTGCCGCCTCCGACCTGCCCCGTTTCTCGCCAACACCCGCGGCCGCATCGCGCAATACGTATTAACCCGTATGCCTGTGGCTAGTGCCGCGCATTTTGCTGAAGCCCTCGTGCCCCCATATTTATCAGCAAGGCTGGAGACCAACCAGCCAGCGCCGACACATCAATTCAAGGGAGGCACTGCCATGCATGCCAAGTATCTCGCCATAAGTCTGATCGCCGGCCTGGGCGTTGCGGGCAGTGTGGCCGCCGCGGGGCCGAGCACTTTCGAGACCCTGCGAATGGGCGCTGAAAAGAGTGAACTCGCTTATCGCTACGCGACTGACGACGTCGCGGGTGAGCGGATGATGACTCGCGCACCGCAAGGCATCTACGGCTCGCTGGTTCAGGGCCTGGATCAGGGAGAGGCAGTCACCGCCGGTGTTATCGACCGTGGCAGCACGGTGCGGGCGACAGCACGCCCCGCCGAGGCGGAGTTCGCACGGATGCAGCTGCGCACGAGCAACCCGTCATTCGAGCGGGCGGTTAACGGCCTCAAGTTCAGCGAGGCCCATACCCGATTCTGACGTCCGCGGCCAGAGGTATCGCAACGACGCCGCAGGGCGACTGCCCTGCGGCGTCGTTCTGTCTCATGCAGTGGTGATGTAGCGCAGGATCTCGACCACCTGAGCGGGCGTTTGCGCCCACGCCATTGCGGCCGCGTCCACCTCCTTCAGCGGATGGACGATGTCCTCGGGATGCAGCGTGATATACGGCTTGCCCAGCGCGGCGCAATACCCCGCGTCGAAAGCGGCATTCCACTGCTTGTACTTCTCGCCGAAACGCACCACCACCACGTCCGCACGCTCGATGAGCGTTTGCGTGCGAATGGCATTCACCTTGGCGGACTTGTGGTCGCGCCAGAATCCGACACTTTCCTCACCGAGCACATCGCCGGCGGCATCGCTCGCATCGTGGTCGGTCACTGCGGATGTGAACTCGATGGGTAGCCCGAGCTCGCGGGCGCCGTTTTCGATCTGCTCACGCCAATCGGTGTGAATCTCACCGGAGAGATAGACGGTCCAGCTCATGGATGACACCTCCATCCTGGTCTCACGAACCACAAAACGGAAAATAATTCCAGTAAGGATGATCGTAGCACGTGATCACCCGGCACGTCATTGCAACAGCGTGTGGGGACCACCTCGGTCAAGCGCACGACGATAGCCGGGGCGCGCGTGAATGCGTTCCATAAAAGCCTTCAGCGAAGGATGATCGGCACCGAGCACGCCGCGCGCCTGGGTACCCTCCAGAGGGAAATTCATCCGGATATCCGCCGCCGCGAACTCGTCCCCGGCGAAGCAGGTCCGTTTACTGAGAACCGATTCCATGTAGCGGATATATCGGCGTCACGCCCCCCCGAAGAGAACGAATCTATGAGGCGATCAGTCTCCACCTCAACCCCATTGTGTCCGCCAGGGACGCAGGCGCCGAGGCGGCCCTTCTGGCCCGGGGCGCCACACTCGATGTAATCGGCAGCGACCTGCATCGGCTGCCGCGGATCGTGGTCGGTGAAGTCCTCGCCCGCCACCCTCGCGACGGCTTCGCCGAGGAGATCGCGGCGACCATGCAGTGGCTCCATGGCCGCCGAACCCGTGCGCACCTGCTTCGGCGTTTCGGTTTCCAGGGGATGGCGAAACGCCACCCCCTGGACACGAGCCCCGGGACACCCCGGAAGGAGAAATAGAGCGCCGGGTTACAAGCCCATGGCGGAGGACGTGGAACGGCGTGGGTCCTCGGCACCGTGGAAACCATCGTCATCGATGAGCAGCGACTGGCTGGCGCCCATGGCGCTCTTGGTCACCACATCGTGGCCTTTCTCTTCCAGCAACCGCACCGTATCGGGGCTGATGCCGGCCTCGATGCGCAGCTCCTCCGGCAGCCACTGGTGATGGACGCGCGGCACGCTCACCGCCGACTGGATGTTCATGCCATGATCGATCACGTTCATGATCACCTGCAGTGTCGTGGTAATGATCCGCGAGCCCCCGGGGCTGCCAGTGACGAGGAAATTGTGGCCGTCCTTCCTGACGATGGTTGGCGACATGGACGAGAGCATGCGCTTGTTGGGCTCGATCTTGTTGGCCTCACCGCCGATCAGGCCGTAGGCGTTGGGCACACCCGGCTTGGCGGAGAAGTCATCCATCTCGTTGTTCATGAGAAAGCCCGCGCCGTCCACCACGATGCCGGAGCCGTAGCTGAAGTTGATGGTGTAGGTGTTGGCGACGGCGAGCCCATTGTCATCGGCGATGGAGAAGTGCGTCGTCTCGTTGGACTCGTAGGGTAATGGGTCGCCGGGAGCGATGGTGTCGCTGGGCGTGGCCTCGTCCGCATCGATCCCTTCACGCAGCGCCTTCGCGTAGGCTTTCGACGTGAGCCCGTCCAGCGGGACCTCGACGAAATCGGTATCGCCCAGGTACTCGGACCGATCCGCATAGGCACGCTTCATCGCCTCGGCCATGAGATGGACGGTCTGCGCGGAATTGTGCCCGAGCGCCGCGATGTCGTAGCCCTCGAGGACGTTGAGGATCTGCACGATATGGGCGCCGCCGGACGACGGCGGGCTCATGGAGTAGATATCGTACCCGCGGTATGTGCCGTGCACCGGCTTGCGCACCGCCGGCTCGTAAGCGGCGAGATCCTCCAGCGTCATCAGCCCGTCGTGCTTCTGCATCTCCGCGACGATGAGCTCCGCGGTCCTGCCTTCGTAGAACTCACGTGGACCGTGCTCGGCGATGCGTTTGAGCGTTGCCGCCAGATCGGGCTGCTTGAAAACGTCGCCGGGCTGGTACGGGCTACCGTCGGCCTTGAAGAACTTCTTGCGGGTGGATTCCCAGCGCTCCAGGCGGTTCCGCGCCTCGCGAATGCCGTTGGCGAACCGCGGTGGGACGACGAATCCCTCTTCGGCGAGCCGGATGGCCGGCGCCAGCGCCTCTTCGAGCTCGATGGTGCCATAGCGCTCCAACGCCAGCGCGAGGCCGGCCACGGTGCCGGGGACTCCGGAGGCGTTGGCGCTGAAACGCGAGCGCTCCGGCACCACGTTGCCGTCCTCGTCCTGGAACATGGTCTCGTGGGCCGCCGAAGGGGCCTTTTCACGGTAGTCGATGGCGATCACTTCACCGCTCGACTCGTCGGAGATCAGCATGAAGCCGCCGCCGCCAATGTTGCCCGAGCGTGGCTGGGTCACCGCGAGGGCGAATCCGGCGGTCACCGCGGCATCCACCGCGTTGCCCCCTTCGGCGAGCACGTCGTGCGCGACCTCGCTGGCGAGGAAGTGGCTCGTCGCCACCATTGTGCTTTCGCCTTCCACCGGGTGGAAACGCTGCCCTTCGAGGATAGCTTCTGCGCCGTGCGTCAGTGGCGAAAGCGTCAGTGCCGCCCCGAGCACGGCCATACGGATTCGATTGTGAATTCCCGGCATCTCGAACTCCCTGTCGTGCTGCATCCATCAGGCGCGCTACAAGAACGCCCCTGGGGCCTCTACTAACCTTCTCGAAAGTATTGCCAAGTCTCAGCGTCACTGCGCGGTGTCTCGGCAAGGCGCGGGAGCGCCGGCGTGGCGAGGCTCACGTCAAGCGAGCGCAACGCCGCCGAGGCGCCGCGCAGTGGCGCCCTGCGGGTGGCCGTGTGCGCCGCTGTGGACTGCGTTGCTCGTCGCTCATGTAGACCTTGCTACACCACGCTCCTCGCGCCTTGCCACAGCGGCGCACACGGCCACTGAGACATGGCAATACTTTCGAAAAGGTTAGTAGCATAAACGCCATCACAGACGAGACAGCCAACCCGTGCTCAAGATATCCAACAACGTCGCCATTCCCTTGGACGAAATCGAGCTGAATGCCATTCGCGCCCAGGGCGCCGGTGGGCAGAACGTGAACAAGGTGGCTTCGGCGGTGCACCTGCGCTTCGACATCGGTGCTTCGTCGCTACCTGCGTTCTACAAGGAGCGCCTGCTCACGCTCGGCGACCAGCGGATCAGCCGCGATGGCATCGTGGTTATCAAAGCGCAGCGCCATCGCAGCCAGGAACAGAACCGGGAAGCGGCCCTGGAGCGGTTGCGGGCGCTCATCCGCAGCGTCGCCGAGACGCCGAAGCAGCGACGCCCCACGAAACCCAGCAAATCGGCACGCAGCAAGCGTACGGACCGCAAGGTTAAACGGGGGAAGGCAAAAGCCCTGCGAAAGCCACCCCGGCTCGATTGAACCGAACGGCTGTGCGCCGCTACCCGGTGGCGCGTCGGGAAATACGGTAGCCGATCATCCCCAGCACAAGCCCTGCCACGAACCACACGGGTACCGCGCTGCCGATGACCAACGCAGCGATCCCCGGCCCCGGGCAGAAACCGGCGACGCCCCAGCCGATACCGAAGATCCCCGCGCCGAGCACCAACGGGCCATCGATGTCGCGGCGCCCGGGGAGCTGAAAGCGGGCGGCATAGACCGGCCGGCTCCGGCGCAGGACGACACGGAAGCTCACCACGGTGGTGATGACCGCGCCCGCGAGCACGAACACGAGCGTCGGATCCCACACGCCGGTGATATCGAGAAAGCCCAGTACCCGCGCGGGGTCGGTCATCTGCGAGAGCGCCAGCCCCGCCCCGAACAGTACGCCCGCGAGAACACTGACCAGCAGGCTTACTAATCTTCTCAGAGGTATTGTCATGTGTCAGAGCGCCACAGCGGCTCGGGGGCAAGGCACGTTCGCGCCGGCGTGGCGCGGCTCACGTCAAGCGAGCGCAACGCCGCCACCGGGCCGCTGCGGCGCTCCCTTCGGGCCGGTCTGTGCGCCGATGGTTCTGCGTTGCTCGCCGCTTGTGTAGCCTGGCTACACGGCGCACCTCGCGCCTTGTCCCATCGCCGCACAGACCGGCTGACGCATGACAATACCTCTGAGAAGATTAGTATCATGAGGCGATCCCCAGCAGGTGACGAACCGCGAACACGGTGACCATCGCCGTTGCGACGAACGTCACCACCGCGACCAGTGAACGCGGCGACAGCCGGCCCAGGCCGCAGACGCCGTGCCCGCTGGTGCAGCCGCTGCCGAGCCGCGTGCCGAAGCCCACCAGTACCCCGGCGATCAGCACGCCCCACCACGGCATTCCGGAGCGCAGTGCCGCACGCTCCGGCCACAGCACGAACACCAGCGCTGCGCCACCCAGCAGACCAGCGAGAAAGAGCAAGCGCCACACACGCTCCTCGCCGCGTTCCTCCATGGCCCCCGCCGCAATACCGCTGATACCGGCAATGCGCCCGTTCAACCACAACAGCAACGTGGCGGCAATTCCGATCAGCACTCCGCCGACCAGCGCAGGCCAGGGGTCGAATGCCGCGATACTCATTGCTCCCCCCGCTCGTGGGTCTGGCTGAACGCATCGCCATGATTCAAGGGCACTTTGAGATACGCCGTGCCGTTGTTTTCCGGGCCGGGCAGCATGCCGCCGCGGATGTTGACCTGAATCGAGGGAATGATGAGCTGCGGCATTCCCAGCGTCCGGTCACGCTGCTGCCGGGTGGCCACGAACTCGGCCTCGCTGACCCCGTCATGGACGTGAATATTGTGCCGGCGCTGATCGCCGATGGTGGTCTCGTTGCGGTACTCGCGACCGCCGGGCCGATAATCATGGAGCACAAACAGCCGGGTGGACGCCGGAAGCTCGTAGAGGCGCTGGATGGAACGATAGAGTGTAGCGGCGTCGCCGCCCGGGAAGTCGCAGCGTGCGGTCCCACCATCCGGCATGAACAGGGTATCGCCACAGAAGGCGGCATCGCCGATCACGTAAGTCAGGCTGTCGGACGTATGCCCCGGCGTGGGGATGGCCTGCGCCGCCAGGCCGCCCACCTCGAAGCGCTCGTCGTCGGCGAATAGGTGATCGAATTGCGAGCCGTCGACGGGAAACGCATCGCCGAGATTGTATACCCCGCGGAAATGGCGCTGTACCGCGCGGATGCCCACGCCGATTCCGGTTCGACCACCGAGCTCCCGCTGCACACGGCCACCGCCGGCGAGGTGGTCGGCATGCGCATGGGTCTCGAGCACCCACTCGACGCTCAGACCGGCATCCCGCACGAACCTCACGATTTCGTCCAGGCTGTCGGTGCCGATGCGACCGGAAGCCGCATCGTAGTCGAGCACTGCATCGATCACTGCAGCACGTCGAGTGGCCGAGTCCCAGGCAACGTAGGAGAACGTGGACGTGGGCTCGTGGAGGAAACGCTTCACTTCGGTACGCACCGCCATGATGGCCTCCGCCGGGGCTTAAATCTTATATGAATAAGGTTATTCATATATTGCATATAACGCAACAACCTTACATCGCAGGACACCTCGGCGTGCCGAGAAGCCCTGCGAGGCACATGAGACCCAACGTCTCCCACTTCGCGAGACCCGCCGCGGCTACGACACCGCAGCATTCAGCGCCGAGCTGACCGCCGGTGCCATCACCGCCGCAGTGCTCATCCTTCAGGGTATGGCGTATCGCTGGGAAATGCTCACGCCGGATCGCGTGCACCGTTTCACCGCCGCCGCTACCCCCCTCGGGGGCGAATCCGGGGAAGCGCCGTAACAACCGCCAACCGCCGTGCGAGCCAGGCGTCCAACGATCGTGACTTTTTTTATTAGCAGTGGTAAATATAGTGCCATGGATACCCCCTTCGATGAGCTGAACGACTCGCTCGCACACCGCATCACCACGGGCCTGGCACGCCTTGGCGGCGCCATGCGCAGTCACGACTGGGCGCAAGCCTCGCCCGGGAACCTCACCCCCACCCAGGGCCAGATCATGGCGTTGCTCCGCGCCCGGGCCCCGCAGAATATGCGCCTCAAGGCAATCGCCGAGCAGCTCTCGGTGCGTCCGGCAACCGCCAGTCGAGCCGTGTCCACGCTCGTGCGGAAAGGCCTGGTCAGCAAGCAGCCCAGCCCCGACGATCAGCGCGCTGTCGCCCTGACGCTCACAGCCCGTGGCCGCGCTACCGCCGATGCCGTCGCGGGCTGGCCCGACTTCCTGCTGCGGGCAGTGGACGGTCTCTCCGAAACGGAGCAGGCGACGCTACTCACCGCGCTGATCAAGGTGATCCGTAACCTGCAGCTTGCCGGCGAGATCCCCGTGAACCGATTGTGCGTGACCTGCCACTACTTCCGCCCGTACGCCCACGCGGACGCCGACACGCCCCATCACTGCGCGTTCGTGGATGCACCTTTCGGGGCGCACCACCTGCGCCTCGACTGCCCGGAGCACGAGCCCGCGGCCGCATCGGAAGCGGCACGGCTGTGGTCGCGCTTCGCGGCGCCGCCATCATCGTCAACACACCGACAAGGAGAGCCACGATGACCACCCGACTCCGCCAGCCCTGGCCCGTTACAGCTACCGCCGTGCTCGCCGCAACGCTCGCGGGCGCAGTCCACGCTCACAGCATCGAGGCCGAGGATGGCGACGCCGAAGCCGCCTTCGACGTCGTTCACGCCCGCGTCAGCGCCGACGGCCCACACCTGGTCTTTCGCATGGCCGTGAGCGATGACGCCGGCACCAGCAAGCCCACGGCCACCGGCGAGCTCGCCGGCAGCGACGTGTTCTCCTACGTCTGGCCTACCGGCCTGGACACCAGCGAGGTCGGCTTCGGCGAGGATCAGGGTATTCTCGCCATGGCCGTGACCGCACACCCCGATTTCGACGACACACCATTGTTCGACGAGAACGGCGACGGCAATCTCGACAACGACGGCAACGTCTGGCACAGCCATTGGGTGGTACTGGTACCGGACGAGGCCTGTGGCGACGGCGCGCTCAAGGTCAAGGACATTCCCGAAGGCTCCGATCCCAAGCTGCCGCCCACCTGGCCGGGGCTGCCGATCTTCATCGACAGCCCCGGGTATTCACCGGTAATCGGTGAGGAGACCGTGCGCGTCCGCGCCCCCTTCGGCGATGCCGAGCGCCTGGTGGACACCAGCTACGACGCCGTGACCGCCGGCCTGCGGGTCAACGAGAGCGTGCATGCGCCATTGCTGTGCGTGGTCGATGTCTTCGACGTCGCCTCCGGTGATCTGAGTCAGCCGGGTCGGGTGACGAGCGGCGAGTGACGAACGGGCCGAAATGCCCATTGCCCGGGGGAGCGCCGGCCGGCAGGCGTGCGCGCTCTCCCGGGCGTCTGTAACGACGCCCTTGACGAGGCGATGAGCTTTGTCTAGATTTTAGATCGATCCAACACTTCGATCGCGGCTTTACGACACGTGCTCGCCCAGGAGGAGACTCGCCCTGTGAATCGCCCGCTCGCGCACAAACGATCCGGCCAACGCGTGACGCTTCAGGATCTCGCCGCCCACGCCGGGGTTTCGCGCTCGACCGTCTCCCTGGTGCTGCGCGGCAGCCCGCTGGTCGCTGACGACACCCGCGAGCGGGTCAAGGCATCCATCGCCGCGCTCGGCTACATCTACAATCGCGGTGCCGCCACGCTACGCTCCCGGCGTACCTACACTGTCGGCCTGCTCGTCTGCGACGTGACCAACCCTTTCTTCGCCGAGCTCACCGCCGGTGTCGACGCCGCGTTGGATCGGCACGGCTACGTCGCCTTCCTCGCCAACACCGGCGAGTCGCCGGAACGCCAGCGGCGCTTCATCGAGCGCATGCGCGAACAGCACGTGGATGCCATCGTCATCTGCCCGGCGGACGGCATGCCGAAGTCGTTCGTGGACGAATCATCGGCATGGGAAACGCCCTGTGTGCAGGTATTGCGCTACCTGCGCGGCCACGACGAGGACTACGCCGGGCCCGATTACCTGATGGGTGCCGACATCGCCACCGAGCACCTGATCAAGCGCGGTCACACGCGCATCGCCTTCATCGGCGGCGACACCCGGCATTCGGCGACCCGCGAGCGCTACGCCGGCTACCGCCAGGCGCTCGCCCGCCACGGCCTGGACTACGAGCGCATCCTGCATACACCGCTCACCCGGCGCGAGGGCGCGGCAGCGGTAGCCGACCTGCTCGACGCCGAGACGCCGGCGACGGCAGCGCTGTGCTACAACGACGTGGTCGCCTTCGGCGCCATGCTGGGACTGCAGAGTCGGGGCATCACCCCGGGCGAGGGATTCGCCGTGGTCGGCTTCGACGACGTGCAAGAGGCCGCCCTCACCCGGCCAGCCCTGACGACGGTCTCCACCAATGCATTTCAGATAGGCGAAGAGGCCGCACGTCTGGCGTTGCGCCGCATCGACCGCCGCGGCGAGGCCCATGAGCGCGTCGTGCTTCCGCCGCGCCTTATCGTCCGCCAGTCCTGCGGGCGCCCGCACGACGAGCACTGAGTGGCATCCGCCGCACCGTAGCGGCGACCAGGGAATCGCAGGGACGAACCGGTTCTTTTTTGCATACTAATTAGATCGTTCTAAAAGCAAGGATCCGGCACGGATCCGAACGAGGAGGTAGAGAGCCATGCAAATGATCAGTCTGCGCAAGGCCATTGGCGGGGCGATCGCTGCCGCGATACTGACCGCCGCCGCGGCGCCGACCCACGCCCTGGAGCTGCGCTTCGGCCACGGCGGCACCGAGGACACCGCCTATCACGCTGGTGCCAAGCGCTTCCAGGAGGCACTCGAGTCCGCCAGCGACGGCGACCTCTCGGTCACCATCCTGCCCAACTCCGTGCTCGGGCACGAAACCGAGATGTTCGAGCAGCAGATGGCCGGCGCATGAGGGTCTGGTGCCGGTCGAATCGCGTTTGCGTTGGGCCGAGACATCGCATCCGGCAAGGCGCGCGCCGCCGCGCTGGGCTGATTGCCCAGTCAAGGCGTGCAACGCCGCCGGGGCGGTGTCTCGGCCCAACCCGAAGGGAAGCTACCAGGCAGCGCGCAGCCCGGCGTTGCTCGTCACTTATTGGCAGTCAGCCAACTGCGCTCCTCGCGCCTTGTTCTGCACGCTGCCTGGTAGCTTCGCAGACGCGATTCGACCGGCACCAGACCCTAAACATCTCCATCATCAATCCGGGGCTCATCACCGACTTCTCGCCCACGGCCAACGTCTTCTCCATCCCCTTCATGTACCGCGACGTGGCGCACTGGCGGACGGTGCTCACCGGTGGCGTGGGCCGGGAGATCGCCGGGCGCATCGAGGACGAGACGGGCGTGCGCGTGATCGGCTTCTTCGGCGGCGGCACCCGCCAGATCGTCAGCCGACGGCCGCTCGAAAGCCTGACCGACCTCGAGGGCATGAAGCTGCGCACCAACCCCACCGACCCGCTGATTGCCGCCTGGAAAGCCCTGGGCGCGGAGCCCACCGTGATGGCGTGGAAAGAGATCTACACCGGCCTGCAGCTCGGCGCCATCGACGGTCTGCTCAACGAGGCGGAGTGGATCCACCGCATGCGCTTCCACGAGGTGGCACCGCACATCGGGCTCTCCCGGCACGACATCACCGTGCGGCTGCTCACCATCTCCGGGGCAACCTGGCAGCGGCTGAACGACGCACAGCGCGAGCAGGTCCAGGCCGCGGCCAGGGAGGCCGCCGGTTACGCCCGCGAGGTGCAGCTGCGCCAGGACCGGGAGGCCCTGGACACCCTGGTCGAGGAGGGCGCGACGCTGCACGAGCTCGACCGCGAGCGGATGAAGACCATGGTGCGCGAGCCACTCGCTAGGGCCTGCTTCTACCTGCCAAATGCGTCGCGTTGCGGCTGACATCCGACTAGGCAAGGCGCGAGGAGCGAAGTTTAGTGATTCTAAATGAGCGACGAGCAACGCCGCGTAGGCGGATGTCAGCCGCAACCCAAAGGGCCGGGGCCCTTGTCGACCAATACCGCGTTGGCGCTCGCTTATGTAGCGATGCTACACCGCGCTCACGCCGCCTTGTCTTGCCCGACAAGGGCCCCGGCGCGACGTATTCGGCAGGTAGAAGCAGGCCCTACTCATCGAGGATATGGCGCTCACCGAGCTCCACGCAAAGATCGTCAACGCGAAGTAGCCGGCAACGCCGGTCCGCCGCTGGCGGGCCGGCGACCCCACTGCGGAGGTCACCATGCGAGCCACCCTGCATGGCCTGCGAGGTTTCAACGACACCCTGGAGCGGGTTCTGCGCGCGTTGCTGCTGCTCCTGCTGGCGACGTTCTTCGTGCTCGTGCTCTACCAGATCGCGAGCCGCAACCTGAGCGCGCTGCCCCGCATCTACTGGACCGGGGAAATGAGCCGGTTCGCCTTCCAGTGGATGGTGATGCTGGGCACGGCGCTGGGCGTCCGCCACGCCGATCACTTCGTGCTCGAGGCCTTTCTGGCGCGCAGCCGACTCGCCCGCATGAGCCACGGTGTGCGCGAGCTCTCCTTTATCGCCATGGGCGTTCTCTTCGTCTACTACGGCTGGGATTTCGCCGTCTCCGGGCTGCGCCGCACCTTCACGGCAGCCGGTTTGCCCATGGTCTACGTCTACTCCGCGTTCGTCGTCTGCGGCGCGCTCACCCTGCTGTTCGCCATGGCGCGCACGCTAGCCGCTCTGTGCGACGGCCTCGAGACACTGCCCCCACAAGCGCCGGACGCCGAGCCGGCGATTACCCCGGAGGGGCCCCATGATCTCCGCTGAGTGGTGGCCGCTGCTGCCCTGGCTGCTGTTCGTCGGCCTGGGCATGCTCATCGTGGCGGGCGTGCCCATCGCCATCGCGCTGGTGCTCGTCTCCTTCACCGTGATCACCCTGGACCCGCGCCTCACCCCCTGGGTGCTTTTCCAGCGGATGTACTACGGCATGGATTCGTTCGTGCTGCTCGCCGTGCCGCTGTTCCTGCTGGCGGGCAATCTCATGAACGCCGCGCGCATCACTGACCGGCTCATCGCCCTGTGCCTCAACCTGGTGGGCCATCTGCGCGGTGCCCTCGCTCACGTGAACGTGCTGGTGAGCATGCTCTTCGCCGGCGTCTCCGGCTCGTCCACCGCCGACAGCGCCGGCGTGGGCACGGTGCTGATCCCCGCCATGAAGCGCGAGCGTTACCCCTCGGATTTCGCGGTGGCGGTCACGGCGGCCTCGTCGGTGATGGGCATCGTGATCCCGCCGTCGATCAACATGATCGTCTGGGGTGCGCTTACCAACACCTCCATCGCGGGGCTCTTTCTCGGCGGCATCGTGCCCGGTGTGCTCATCGGCGGCGCCCAGCTCGCGCTCAACATGGGCTACGTACGGCGCTACGACATCCCGGTGCGCCAGCGCGCCTCCCTGCGCACCCTGTTCGCCTCGGGCAAGGACGGGGTACTGGCCGGCGGCATTCCCGTGCTCATCATCGGCGGTATCACGCTCGGCATCGTCACGCCCACCGAGGCGGCGGTCATCGCTGTGCTGTACGCGCTCATTCTCGGCTTTACGGTCTACCGCGAGCTGACGCCGGCAAGCGTACTCGACGCGTCCACGGACACCGTGCGTTTGTGTTCGCTGTCGCTCTTCAGCCTGGTGGCAGCGGCCATCTTCGGCTACCTGATCAGCTTCTACCGCGTGCCGCCCAAGCTCATGGCCGGGATCGACATTACCGATCCCACCGTGCTGCTGCTCGTCATGGCCGCGGTCATGGTGCTGATCGGCACGTTCATGGACTCCCTGCCCGCCATGGCGATTCTCGCCCCGCTGTTCCAGCCGCTGATGCTCAACGCCGGCGTCCACCCCGTCCACTTCGGCGTGGTCGGCGTCATGGCTCTGGGCCTGGGGTTGATCACGCCGCCCTACGGCCTGTGCCTGATGATCTCCGCCAAGATCGGCGGTATTCCCATGCTACGGGCGCTCGCCACCACCGGGCTCTACCTGGCGGTGATGCTCGCCGTGATGCTCCTGGTGATCCTCTTCCCCGGGCTCGTGTTATCCATACCGCGACTGCTCGCCCCCAACTTCGTTTAGAGGTACGCAATGACCCGACCCCATGTGCTGCTCACCGCCACCCTCGCGCCGCCGCCGGTCATGGAAGCGCTGGAGGCCGACTACGTGGTGCACAGGCTGGACGCCCATGGCTCGGCCGAGAGCCTGCCCGCCGAGACGCGCGAGGCGATCACCGCCGTGGTCACCACCGGCGGCTTCGGCGCCTCGGCGGCGCTCATGGACGCCCTGCCCAACCTGGCCCTGATCGCCTGCTGCGGCGTGGGCGTCGACGCCATCGATCTCGAGGCTGCGGCCCGACGCGGCATCCCGGTGACGAATACGCCCAACGTGCTCACCGAGGACGTGGCGGACATGGCCGTCGCACTCTGGGCGGGCCTCGGGCGCGATCTGGTGCGCGCCGACCGCTGGGTGCGCGAAGGCCGCTGGGAGCGGGACGGCAACCTTCCCCTGGTTCCGAGCCTGGGCGCGCGCACGGTGGGCTTTCTCGGCTTCGGCCGCATCGGTCAGGCCGTCGCGGCGCGGGTGCGCGCCTTCGGCGCGAGCGTGCTCTATCACAAGCGCACCCCGCTGCCGGCGAGCGACTACGAATACGTCGCGAGCCTGCCGGAGCTCGCCCGGCGTTGCGACGATCTCGTGGTGTGCTGCGTCGGTGGCGAGGCCACCCGCCACCTGGTGGATGCCGACGTGCTCACCGCCCTCGGCGAGCACGGCCATGTCATCAACATCGCCCGCGGCACCGTGATCAACGAAGACGCGCTGGTGGCGGCACTGGAGAGCGGACGGCTCGGCGGCGCGGCGCTGGACGTGTTCGCCGACGAGCCGAACGTGCCCCGGGCACTGCGCGAGCGCGACGACGTGCTGCTCACCCCCCACGTCGGCAGCGCCACCGTGGAGACCCGCCAGGCCATGGGCGATCTGGTGCTCGCGAACCTGCGCGCCCACTACGCGGGGGCGCCGCTGCCCACACCCGTGCCATGAGCGGCGATCGGCGCCGTACGCCGCCGCCCATGGCGGTGGTGGTCTGTGGTGTTTCCGGCTGCGGCAAGACCACTGTCGGCCGCCTGCTCGCCGAGCGCCTCGGGCAACCGTTCATGGACGCCGACGATCTCCACCCGAGCGCCAACGTCGCCAAGATGCGCCGCGGCGAGCCCCTCGACGACGCGGACCGGCGACCCTGGCTCGCTGCCGTACGCGCAACCCTGCAAAATCACGTGGCACGCGGTGAGGGCATCGTCGTCGCCTGCTCCGCGCTCAAGGCGAGCTACCGGCACCAGCTCCACGTCCCGGGCGGGGTACGATTCGTCCACCTGCACGGCACACGCGCCGTGCTCGCCGAGCGGCTCGCGGCACGGGGCGAGCACTTCTTCGACCCGGGGCTTCTGGACAGCCAGCTCGCGACCCTGGAGCCGCCGCCGGAGGCGATCCGTCTCGACGTGCGCGAGCCACCTCAGACGTTGGTTCACAAGGCGATCGACGCTCTCCGGTGACTTCGGCGCTGCAGCTCCGCGCTCACGGGCGATAGCGGTAGCCCACACCGGTGACCGTCTCGATGCGGCGGGCGTGATCGCCCAGCTTGCGCCGCAGCCCGGCGACCACTGCGTCCACCTTGTTGCTCCAGCCCGTATAGCGGGTACGCCAGACCTCACGCAGCAACCGCTCGCGGTCGACGGCTTCACCGGGTCGGTCCACGAGGTAGACGAGGACACCGAACTCGAGGGGAGTCAGGGGCGTTCGCCGGTCTCGGAACACCAGTTCCCGGGCATCGCGGTCCAGGAACTCGGGTCGCCCGGAGATGCCGAGCTCCGCGGCGGCGAGCCCGGCGAGCCAGCCCTCGACGGAGGCCTCGCCGAAGTCGAGGGCCGCCGTGGCGTGCGCGCGCCCGTCCAGGGCCACGCTGCGTTGCGGCAGAGGCCGGATACCCAGCTTCTCCGCAACCGCGGCATACGGGCCAAGGTCGCACACCGTGAGATAGACGCGGCGCAGCTCGGGGCGCATCTCCATGTAAGTCCGCTTGAGATCGAGCCACAGAGCGGCCTGGGCGTCACACGGGTTCTCTCCGGCCTCCCGGTCCAGCCAGCGCCGGATGAACAGCGACCGGCTTCCCGGTGGCATCGGATTCTCCCGGAGGTCGGTGGACCAGGTCCGGGTAACGGCGTCCTCGGCGAGGGCGCCCGGGTCCACCTTCGCCGGGTCGAAGCGGCAGCACAGGCCCCGGCATTGCCCCCAGGCATCACGCGCCACGACGAACGCCTCGGGCAGCCGACGCCACCACCGCAGCAGTGCCCGCGCGCCATCGGGCCCTTCGTGAGTCTCGATGAGCGCCCGGATTGCGGGAAAATCCTCGCTGTGCGCCTGCTCCACCACGAGCTCACTGGCGCCGGAAGGGAAGAACGCCTCGCGCACGACCGGGTTTTCGATCAGGTAGAGAATGTCGGCAGTGTAGCGCCAAAGCTCCGGACGAGGGGCATCCCTCGCCTCCCCGACCAGGGTTCGCCACGCCTGGCGCCGCAACTCGAAGTAGCGTTTCGGGTCGCGTGCACGCAGCGTCTGGGCGAGCGCTTCCTTGACGGCGTCGTGGAGGCTCAACCCGTCCGGCAGAACCTCGGCGAAGTCGAGCTGCTTCAGCAGGCCATAGGCATGCTCCGGATCATGCGCGGGAAACAGCGTGCGCAGCAACGGGACGCTCACTCGACGGACCAGAGCGGCGCCCTCGAGCAACGGCCGAATGGTGGGGTCATCCACGTCCGAGAGATACACGCTGGTGAGCTCGTCCATGACTTGCTGCAAAGAGGCGTCCGGCAGCCGAAGCCCGGGGCGCTGGCGCAGCGTGCGGGCCGCGAGCCGTATGGCGAGGGGATGACCGTGCAGCATACGGGCAAGGCGGCGGCGCCCGGAGCTCACGCCGAGACGCTGCAGGAGATCCTCGGCGGCTTCGCTCGCCAGAGGCCCCAGAGGCAGGATTAGCGTCGGCTTCTCCCAGCCGCCGGCGTACCACCCAACGGAGGGCCGGTGCCGCCCGGCGAGAACGATGCGGGCATTGGCAGACAGGGCGGGCGCAAAGGTAAGCCGCAGCCAGGTGTCCAGCAGGCGCAGCACCTCGAAGCTGTCGAGAACGATGACCGGCCTGCGTTGGTGCGCGGCAAGTGCGTCCACCAGGTGGGCAAGATCCGGCCTCGCATGACCCATGGCCGCCGCGAGCGCACCGAGGAAGCCCTCGGCCGTCGGTTCGATCTCGCGGCAATCCATGAGGATGCACTCAGCGTCGTGTTGCTGGGTCATCGCCGCGAAAAGGCCTACCAGCGTGGATTTGCCGATACCGGCATCCCCATAGACGTGCGCGACCCGGGGCCCCGCGTCGGCGAAAAGCTGCCGCAGCTCGGCGAGCTCGCCGTCCCGACCCACGACATCCCCGCTCGCGTAGGCGTTGAGGAGCTCGGCGACCTGCATGCCTAACCCCGCGAATACCGCTTGGCCTAAGCCTAACGCAACGCTGCCGGTCTGCCATCGCCAGGCATTCCGTGTATGGCCATGCCCCGCGTGCCTTCTCATCAAATTCTCATTGATCACTCAAGCCCGCCCGGCACCGCTCGGCTATAGCTAGTGTCCTGGAACAGAAGTTCGTTGCGTTTCTGAGCGCCCCAGTCCCGCCAGGGCTAGGCGCGGCGACGAGTCGTAGTGGGGCCTACGGCGAGGAGACGCAACACCGCCCTGGCGGGACTGGGGCTCTCCCTTCGGGCGCGTCATGGCGCCGCTGTCGCGGTGTTGGCGTCGCTCGACGTGGCGCCCACCACGCCTTCGCGCCGCCGTCTAGCGACAGCGGCGCCATGACACGCAGAAATTCAACGAACTCCTGTTCCAGGACACCAGGAATGCGCATAGCCCGAACCGATACACAACCGAGCGACGAAGAGGAGACGGTGTCATGAGCACACAGTGGCAACTGAGCGGAACATACTTCGAGGCATGCACGTGCACCGGTGCGTGCCCCTGCCTGTACGGCGAAGCCCCCACCGAAGGCACCTGCGACGCCCTGGTGGCGTGGCACGTCGAGCGAGGTCACCACGGCAGCGTCGAGCTCGACGGCATGAACCTGGCCATGGCGTTGCACGCCCCCGGCAACATGACCGCCGGCGGCTGGAAGGTGGCCGTCTATGTGGACGATGCGGCAAGCGAGGCGCAACGGGACGCGCTGGTCGAGATCTTCAGCGGGGCAGCCGGGGGCCACCCCGGCACGCTCGCATCGTTCGTCGGGGAAACCCTGGGCGTGGAGTCGGTACCCATGCACTACGACGCCAGCGGTCGCCGGCGCAGCCTCAAGGTGGGCGACCTCGCCGCCGCCTCCCTCGAGGCCATCGAGGGCCAGGGCGGCGGTGAAGTCAGAATCTCCGGACACCCCGTGGCCGTCTCGCCCGGCTACGACGTGACCGTCGCCAAGTCGGATTCGGTCTCCCACCGCGGATACGGGCTGGACTGGGAGTTCGGCGGACGCGTCGCGTACTACGCGCCATTCCGGTACGAAGCGGCCTGACCGAAGCGGCACGCGAGGACGGCGCCATGAGCGAGAAGGGTCTGCGAATCCTGCGCGACGAGCGTAGCCTGCTGATGGCGAGCCTCGCCCTCGCGACCGTCGTCAGCTGGCTCTACCTCATTCGCATGGCCGGCGGTATGTCGGCCATGCCCGCCGACAGCGGCTTCCGTGCCTGGCCGACCTTCATCATGTGGGCAGTGATGATGATCGGCATGATGGTACCGACGGCCATGCCCGGGATACTCACTCTCGCGGCAGCAGAGCGTCGTATGCGAGCCGCCCGGGCGCCGACCGTGGCCTATCTGATCGCGATCGGCTACGTGCTCGCATGGACGGCCTTTTCCGTCGGGGCGACAGCCGCCCAGTGGGTGCTCCACGAGCTGGCCCTGCTCTCCGCTGCACAGTCGCTGAACGATCCCACCCTCGCCGGCGGCCTGCTGGTCGTGGCGGGGGCGTTTCAGCTGACGCCGGTGAAGCACGCCTGCCTGCGTTACTGCCGCAGCCCCCTCGGCCTTCTCGTCGAGGGGTTCCCCTCCTGCCCCGGCAGTGCGGTGAGCGTGGGGATGCGTCTGGGGCTGTACTGCGTGGGATGCTGCTGGGCGCTGATGGCATTGATGTTCGCCGGCGGCGTGATGAGCCTGTTCTGGATGGCACTGCTCACGTTCGTCATCCTGCTGGAGAAGGTGGTCGCCAACTGGCACGGTTTCTCCAACCTGCTCGCGGCGGGGCTGGTAGTCTACGGCGTCTGGCTGATGCTCGGCGCTTAGCCCCCTCGAAGCCGCTCGGGGAAACTATCGAGCGACGGTCGAAGCCGCGCCCCCGTCGCTGGAAGCGGAGAATGCGGCGTCGGAATACGAGCCCTCCGCCGGGTTCGCCGCCGCAAAGCGCTCCACGGCAAAGGGCGCGATGGGCAACGCCGGCTCGCGCCCGGTGACCAGGTCCCGCACGATCTCCCCGGTGATCGCGCCGAGCTGGAAGCCATGGGCCGAGAAGCCGAAGCAATGGACGACGTCCGGGGCAACGGCGCTGCGCCCGATCACCGGAATGCCGTCGGGCATGACCCCTTCCATCCCCGCCCAGGTCCGCACGATCCGTGCCCGCGCCATGAACGGAAACAGATCGGTGACCGTACGCGCGTTGGCCGCGAGGCCGGCAAGCCGCGGGTGGGCAAGCCCATGCTCGACCCGGCCGCGGATGCCGCCGCCGATGAGCACGGTGCCGTTGGGAAACTGCTTGAACGACAGCGGTCGATGGGTCGCGCCCACGACCGGCTCCAGAAACGGCACCAGACGCTCGGTGATCATGAGCATGGGTGCCTCGGCCTGTACCGGCACGCGCTCGCCGAGCATCCGGCAAACCTCGCCTGCCCAGGCGCCAGCGCAGTTCACGACCACGTCCGCCGTCCATGCCCTCTCGCGCGATACCACGCGCCAACCGTCGGCAAGACGTTCGATTCCCGTCACCCGTTCACCTTCGTGACAGGCAGCGCCGGCGGCCTGCGCTGCGCGGCGCCAGGCAGTCACCGTGCGATAAGGGCTCGCGTAGCCGTCGCCATCGCAGACCAGGGCCCCGCGACAGTGTGCACCGATGGCCGGCACCCGTCGTCGGAGCTCGCCAGGGGTGACGAGATACTCGTGCCCGAAACCCAGCGCCCGAACCTCGGCAACCCGGGCTTCGAGTGCGTCCATGTCCGCATCGGATTCCGCGACCTTGATCTGGCCACAGGGCACGAACCCGCAATCCCCGCCCACCAGCTCGCCCATCCGCCGCCAACGCTCCGCCGCGGCCAGGGCCAGCGGAATCTCCGCGGTATGGCGACCGAGCCGGCGCACGCCGCCGGCATTCACGCCGGAAGCGTGGCGGCCGGCGTAGTCCTTCTCCACCACGCTCACGCGATGGCCGGCGCGGGCGAGGTGCAACGCCGCGGCAAAGCCGTGGAGGCCGCCGCCGATGACGACGATCCGCGCGGACACTACGCCGCCTCGTCGTCGGCGGTGGCCGCCGCCGCGAGCTGCGCCAGCGTGATCGGTTTGAGCGGCGGGCGGATGCGGTAATAGCCGACTGCCGCGACGCTCTCGGCGTTCGCTTCGGCGAGGAGCTCGGCCACGGTGAGCCCGCACATCCGGCCCTGGCACGGCCCCATGCCGCAGCGTGAAAAGGATTTCGCCTGATTGGGTCCGCTGCAGCCGAGTGCCGCGACCCGGCGGATCTCGCCGGCGCTCACCTCCTCGCAGCGGCACACCGTGACCTCGTCATCCGGACGCAGCCAGTGCTCGGCGGGCCGGTAGCGCACGTCGAGGAACGCGCGCACGGCAAGCTCCCGCGTCAGCGCCCGGCGCACCGGCGCGAGCTCGGCGTCCCGCACACCACGGTCCATCGCCCCCATTGCGTGGGCCGCGGCGAAAGCGGCGATCCGGCCCTGATGCTCCGAGGCCCGTGCGCCCACGATGCCGCCCCCGTCGCCGGCGACGGCGATGCCCGGGGCATCGGTCGTCAGATGCTCGTCGAGTCGCGGCCGCCACGACCGCTGGCGCGCGTCCCACACGTGTTCGCAGCCCAGTGCCCGGGTCATCTGCACGTTGGGCACCACACCGTGATGGAGCAGCGCGGTGGTCGCCGCGACCCGCTCCCAGCGCCCGGCCCGACGCCACGCCACCGCCGCGACCCGGTTCTCACCCTCGATACGCAGCGCGTCAACGCCGCGCACGTGGCGGACACCATGGCGGCGCAGCTCGGCAAGCAGCGCAAGGCCCTTGCGCAGATGCCCGTACCCGCGCAGCGCACCGGGGAGATGGCGCAGCGCCGCCCAACGATGGCGGGGTGCGGTGGTCTCCAGCACCGCCGCCACGTTGGCGCCGGAGCGCAAGTACTGGACCGCCACGAGGAACAGCAGCGGACCGGTACCCGCGATCACCACGGGTCCCTCGGGCACAAGGCCGGAGGTCTTCAGCAGCACCTGACCGGCACCCGCGCCCATTGCCCCCGGCAGTGTCCAACCGGGCACGGGGAAGGGTCGCTCCTGGGCACCCGTGGCGATGATCACGCGCTCGGCCTGGATCAGCGCGGCACGCCCTTGGCGCAGCACACCGACCTCGCGATCCCGGGTTAGTTGCCACACCATCGAGCCGGGACGGTAGTCCACGTCTGCGTGCCGCAGCGGCTCGGTCAGCGTGCGGCCGTGCCGATAGTCGGTACCGAGCAACTCGCCTCGGGTGCGGGGGGCCTGGTCGACGCCCCGATAGATCTGCCCGCCCGGCGCCGGCTGTTCGTCTAGCAGCACCGGGCGAATACCGTGCCGGGCAGCGGAGGCAGCCGCCGCCATACCCGCCGGCCCGGCGCCTATGATCACCAGGGGATGTCGCTCGCTCATGCGTCCACCTCCCGGGCGCCCTGCTGGCGAGCCACACGCATACCGGGGCGGACCGGCTCCTGACAGGCCTGGCGGTTGGGTTCGCCGTCTATCTCCACCAGGCACTCGTAGCACACGCCCATCATGCAGTACGGCGCCCGCGGCGCCGCGCTCACCGGCGTGGCACGGCAGGCAAGCACATCGTTCGCCAGCAGCGCCGCGGCGACGGTGTCGCCCTCCCGGGCGGCGATCGTCCCGCCCTCGAACTCGAAGGCCACGGGCGAGCGCCCGTCGTCAGGCAGCCGTTTGAACATGGAACCTCTCCGCGGTGAAGGGGTGAATGTCCGCGGGCGCCGTCTCGCCGGCGATCCACGGCGCGAGCCGCTCAGCGTGCGCGGCGGCCAGAGTCACGCCGCTGTGGCACGCCGCGACGAAGGCCCCGGGGCACTCACGCGACTGCTCGTAGAGCGGGAGGCCGTCGGGCGTCATCACGCGCAGCGCGCCCCAGCCTCGCACCACGCGCACGCTGCGCAGCCGGGGGAAAGCGGTGACCGCGCGGCGTGCGATCTCGGCGAGCACCTCGGTGCGGGTACCGTCATCGAAGCCCACATCCTCGTGGGAGTCACCGAGCAGTATCGAGCCCTCGCCGGTCTGGCGCATGTAGGTCGTCGGGCCATCGAGCAGCGGCACGGTGCGTTCGGTGACGAGGATCTGGCCACGGCTGGGCAACAGCGGTGCGTCGAGCCCGACCTGCGGCGCGAGCGCACGACTGCCGAGCCCGGCAGCGAGCACAACACGGCCCGCCTCCAGGGGGGCGGCGCCGTTTTCGATACGAAAGCCGCCAGCGATCGGCCGGACGCGTTCGACCGGCGCACCGCTGAGGTAACGGCCACCGTGGTGCACCAACCCCGCATGCAGGGCCCGCAGCAGGTAGAGGGGGTTGGCATGCCCGTCGAGATCGGACCAGGAGGCTCCGGTGACCGCCGGCGAGATCCCTGGCAGCCCGCGCGCGAGCGCCTCGTGGTCGAGCATCCGGTAGCGGAAGCGCCCGTTGGTCTCCCGCACGAGTCCGGCGAGTGCCGCTTCGCGGGCCTCGTACTCGTCCTCGCCGAGGCACAGATGGAGCCCGCCGGGGCGCCGGTGCTGCACGTCGATGCCCGTGACTTCCGACAGCTCGCCGGCGAATGCGGCCCAGCGATCCGCCGAGCTGCGGGTCCAGTGGGCGTAGGCCGGCATGCCCATACCCTTGCCCTGAACCCAGACGAGGCCGAAGTTGCCCCGTGAGGCGCGGTGGGCGACGTCGCCTTCGTCGAGCACCGCCACCCGGTGACCGGCCCGCGCAAGGCCATAGGCGATAGCGCTGCCGACCAGTCCGCCGCCGATGATCGCGATGTCATAGTCCGTCATGATCACCCCTTGCCGATGAGAACCCGATCGAGCCCGTACACCCGGTCGAGCACCACCATGAACACCGCCGTCATGACGATGAGCACCGTGGAGACCGAGGCGATGAGGGGATCGATGGTGTGAGCGATGTGGTTGTACATCTTCACCGGCAGCGTGGTGGTGCTCGGCGAAGCGACGAAGATGGTCATGGACAGCTCGTCGAAGCTGGTGATGAACGCGAGCACCCAGCCGCCGGTCACGCCGGGCAGGATCAGCGGCAGCGTGATCCGCCGGAACACCGTCCAGCGCGAGGCGCCGAGGGAACAGGCGGCACGCTCGGCGTCGCGGTCCATGCCCGTGACGGCCGCCAGCACCAGGCGAAGCGTGTAGGGCATGATGATCACCACGTGCGCACAGACCAGACCGATGAAGGTGCCGGAGAGCCCCGCCTGCGCGAAAAAGCGCAGGAAGGCGACACCGAGCACGATGTGCGGGATCATCAGCGGCGAGAGGAACAGCCCGGTCAGCCAGTCACGCGCGGCGAACTGGTAGCGGGCGATGGCGAGCGCCGCGGGCACCGCCAGCACCACCGCCAGCGTGGCCGCCGCGACCGCGAGATAGAGGCTGTTCCAGAACGCGTCGATGAACGACGGATTGTCGAGGATGGCCCGGAACCAGCGCAGCGACACGCCGCTGGTGGGATAGGACAAGTGCCCTTCCGGGGTGAAGGAGACCAGCACCACCAGCACCAGGGGCAGCAGCAGGAAAACGACGAACAGGGCGTGAAAAGCCAGGGCAAGCGATCCATTGCGTCGCATGGCTCAGCCCCCCTCGCCCATGATCCGGCGATAACGACGCTCGACGAGCCGGTTGTAGCTCATGACCACGGTGACGTTCGCCACCAGCAGCAATACGGCGATTGCGGCACCGAGCGGCCAGTTCATGGTGTTGAGGTATTCGTCGTAGGCGGCGGTGGCCACCACTTTCAGCCGGCGGCCGCCGATGATCGCCGGCGTGGCGAAGGCGCTCGCAGCCAGCGCGAAGACGATCAGGCTACCGGAGAGGATGCCCGGCAGGACCTGAGGCAGCACCACCCGGCGAATCACCGTGAACGGACTCGCGCCGAGGGACAGGCCGGCGTCCTGGACGGCGGGGTCGAGCTTCTGCAGCGATGCCCACACCGAGATCACCATGAACGGGACCAGCACGTGCACGAGCGCGATCACCATGCCCGCGTTGGTGTACATCAGGCTCACGCCGTCCCCGGCGAGCCCCAGCGCGGTCAGCGCCCGGCTCATGACGCCGTTGCCTCCGAGCAACAACACCCAGCCGAGCGTGCGTACCACCACCGAGATGAGCAGCGGCGCGAGCGTGATCACCAGGAACACCGAGCGCCAGGGGTTGCGCATGCGCGAGAGAATGTAGGCCTCGGGCGCACCGATGAGCACGCAGATGAGGGTGACGCCGATGCCGATGGCGAACGTGCGCAGAAAGATCTCGTGGAAGTAAGGGTCGGTGATCACCTCCACGTAGTTCGCGAAGGTCACCGTTTCCACGATGCCGCGACCGTAGTCGAAGCTGTAAACGCTGAGCACGGCCGTCATGGCCAACGGCACGCCCAGCAGTGCCAGGAAGAACAGCGCGCCGGGGGCGCTCAGCAACCAGGGCGCCATGCGCTGCGCGCCCCCTCGCCCGCCTGCCATCGCATTGGGCGCAATCGCCGTGTCAGTCATCGCCGTGCTCCTCCGTCACCACGCGCACGCCCTCGGCGGACCACCGCACGCCGACCTGCTCGCCGACACGCACGCCGCTACCTCCTCGATTGGGCCGCGTGGCGAGCAGCTCACCGACGGGGCTGTCGAGCTGGTAGAGCCAGTGGTCGCCGAGAAACAGGCGCGTCCGCACCGTCGCCTGCAACGCGCCTTCACCGGGGTCGGTGAGCTCCACGCGTTCCGGCCGGATGGAGATGTGGAAGTCGTGGGAAGACGGCAATTCCACCCCGGGCAACTCTATCTCGCTGTCGCCGACGCACACGCGCGGCACACCGTTGACGCGCTCGGGATGACGCGCGGCGAGCAGATTCGTCTTGCCCACGAACCGGGAGACGAAAGCGCTGGACGGCCGCTCGTACGCGTGGAACGGTTCATCGACCTGAACGATCCGCCCGCGATTCATGACCACGACTCGGTCGCTCATGGACAGCGCCTCGCCCTGGTCGTGGGTGACCATGATCGTCGTCGTGCCCACGCGCTGCTGGATGCTGCGCAGCTCGAGCTGCATCTCCTCGCGCAGCTTCGCATCCAGGTTCGACAACGGTTCGTCGAGTAGAAGCAGCGGCGGCCGTATGACGAGCGCCCGGGCCAGCGCCACCCGCTGGCGCTGGCCACCGGAGAGCTCGCGCGGGTAACGCTCACCGAGGCCGTTGAGGCGCACCAGCTCGAGGGCATCGTGCACTCGGCCGGTGCGCTCGCCACGGGGGACACGGCGCATTTCCAGGCCGAAGGCCACGTTTTCCGTGACGGTCATGTGGGGGAACAGGGCATAGCTCTGAAAGACGATGCCGATCCCGCGGTGATTCGCCTTGACGGTCGTCAGGTCGCGGCCATCCATGACAATACGCCCGGCACTCGGGTCCAGGAAACCGGCGATCATCTGCAGCGTGGTGGTCTTGCCGCAGCCCGACGGCCCCAGCAGCGAGACGAACTCGCCCTGGCTCACCTCGAGCTCGAAGGCATCGACGGCGGCGAACTCGCCGAAGCGCTTGGTCAACCCGTGCAGGTGCAAAAGACTCATCGTTGCCCTCCTGCCGCGCGGGCGGCGGCCCGCCCGCGCGCGCCCGCGGTGGCTAGCGCTCGACGCGACGGTTCCAGCGGTTGGTCCACTCGAGCCGGTGCTCGTTGATCACGTTCCAGTCGACGGTGACGAGCTGGTCGATCTTCTCACCGTAGGGCAGGCTGTCCGCCAGCGCCGGGGGGAGCTCGGCGGTGCGGTTGGTGGGCCCCCAACCCTGGCGCTCGGCAAGCACCTGCTGGATCTCCGGCGAGAGCAGGTGCTCGATGAACGCGCGCGAGAGCTCGGGCACATTGCTTTCGGAGACGGGACAGGCGCCGACCATGAGCGCCACCGCGCCTTCCTCGGGATAGGCGAAAGCGCCGGGAAAACCGGTGTCGGCGAGCGCCTTCAGCCGCCCACTGCCCCATACCGACAACGCGATCTCGCCGCTCTGGAACAGCTCCGACATCTTGCCGGCGGAGGGCTCGAAAGTAAGCACGTTGGGGGCGATGCGTTCCTTGAACGCCTCGAATCCAGGGTCGATGTTCTGCTCACCGCCACCGTTGATTCGCGCCGCCATCACCAGGGCATGCAGGCCGTAGGTGTTGTTCACCGGCGGCACGACCAGCTTGTCGCGGTAGCGGGAATCGGCCAGATCCGCCCAGGACTGTGGCGGCTCCCAGCCGTTCTCCTCGAAGAGCTCGCGGTTGTAGGCGAAGCCGGTCGCCACGAAGCCGATGCCCACCGCCTTGCCACCGGGCAGGTGCGCGATGTCGTAGACGTCGTCGAGAACGGGCACGTCACCGATGGACTCGCAGAATCCGAAGTTGACGGCCTGGTACATGGGGCCGTCGTCGAGCAGTACAACGTCCAGCTCCTGGTTGCCGCGCTGGGCCTGTAGCTTCGCCAGCGTGTCCGTGGAATTGCCGGGGACGTAGATGATCTCCACGTCGTGGTCGTCCCGGAACGAGGGAATGATGACCTCTTTCATCGCCCGCTCCGTGGAGCCGCCATAGGCGCCCACATACAGCGTCGGGGACTCGGCGGAGGCCTGGCCTGCTGCCAGGCCGCACGCCGCCATCGCGATGGCCAGACTCGCGGTCGCTCTCATCTGCATCTCTCCTCCGCAACGTTGTGGCCCGCCCTGCATCCGGAGCGGCCTGTTATATCGGCAGGAAAAACGCTAGCACCGGCAACCCCATGCCGCCCAATGCCGTTTTTTCGCTATGCCATGCGTTGATGTTATGGGCTTCTCAGAAATCGAGCGCCGCTTCGAGACGCTCGCTCAGCAGCGCCAGGAATGCCCGGGTGACACGCGAGGGCGGGCGAAAATCCGGCACCAGGGCGCTGTAATGGAAAGGAATGGCCGGTGAGAACGGCCGGCTGGTCAGTCCGCGCGCAGCATACCCACTCGCCGTCACCGGATCGACCAGCGCCACGCCGCTGCCCGCCAGCACGAACTCGCAAGCAACGGCGGAAAGCTGGGTCTCGATGCGCAGGCGCCGGCGCACGCCGGCCTCGTGGAAAACGCGGTCGACAGCGGGTCGCACATCCTGCAACTGGCCCAGAGAAACGAAAGCGACGTCAGCCAGATCCTCGACATGAACGGTTTGCTGCCCGGCGAGCGGGTGATCCGGCGGCATCACCAGCCGCAGGGGCGCACTCCCCAGCGCCACCTGCCGCACCCCGGTCTCGTCGAGGTCCATACCCACCAGCCCCAAATCACACTGCTGGGTGGCGACCCACTCGGCCACGCGCTGGGAGCTATGCACCTGCAGCGAGACGGTAACGCCCGGATTGTCGGTGGAATACGCCTGGAGCACCGGCGGCAGGAACGCCAGCGCGAGCGCCGGCATGCTGCAAATGAACAGTGACCCGGTGCGGAACTCCCGGATCTCGCGGGCCGCGGTCGTGATCTTCTCCAGGCCGACGAAGGATTTCTCCACCTCTTCATAAAGCCCCTCGGCCTCCGGCGTAGGCACCAGACGCCCCTTGCGCCGCTGGAACAGCGGGAAGCCGATGCTCCCCTCCAGGTCGGTGATCAGCCGGCTGACCGCCGGCTGGGAGACGTAAAGCACCTCGGCGGCACGCGTGACGGTCTTGTGCATCATCACCGCCCGAAATGCCTCGATCTGACGCAGATTGATCATGGCAGCCGCGACCCCTGGCCATCTCTCGAACGATGTCCGCCGTGCCACGTTGCCGGTGACGCATCTTCGCGGTCATCGGCGGTGGCCGGAAGCGTACGGTATTGCCCCAGGTCAATATCACGACCGGCGAGTTGTGGAAACTGGTGTGCAATCGCGCTCACGGACCGCTGGCACAGCGGGTGCCACATTCACGAGGGTTCGATCTATGCCCCCGATCAGGCGACTCGCCACGGCTTTTCTCGCAGCAACACTCACCGCCTCGGCCGGTTGCGCGAACAATGGCACGCAGGAACAAGGCGGTATGGTCATTGGCGGTGTCCTGGGCGGTATCCTGGGATCGGACGTAGGTCACGGACGCGGCAACGTCGCCGCCATCATCGTGGGCACGCTCGCCGGAGCGGCGCTCGGCGGTGCCATCGGCCGCTCCATGGACGAAACCGACCGCCTGAGAACGGCGATGGCCCTCGAAAACGTGCGCACGGGCGTTCCGTCGACCTGGCGCAATCCGGACACGGGCTACCGGTACGAGGTCACCCCGACCCGCACCTACGAGACCACATCCGGTCCCTGCCGGGAATTCACGCTGGACGCGCAGATCGGTGGCGCCACCGAGTCGGTTTACGGCACTGCATGCCGTCAGCCCGACGGAAGCTGGGCGATTCGCGACTGACACCACGGCGGCCCTCTTGCCCGCCGCGCATGCGGGCACCACCGGCCAGACCCCGGGGAGACGGCACGCGGCGCGCCGGGCAGGCGCTGACGCCGTTATTGATGGGCCGTCGCGGACGCTTGGCGATTGCGCATCCACGTGAGCAAATGCGGCCACAGGTGGCGATGGGCGTTCACCCCCGCGAGTACACCGACGTGCTGTAGCGACACGCCCGGCTCGTCGGTGTACCAAAGCACTTCGCGATCGGCCGTGCCGAACGCCTCGAGTACGGGAAGCACGGCCTCCGGCGGCGTGATGTCACAGTGCCGGCTCACCACGCACATCACCGGGCAGCGCACGTCGGCCGGCGTGACACGTTGCCCGTCGATGCGCACCTCGCCCCGCGCAAAGCCGTCCCGGCGGTAGAGGCGTTCCACCAGATCCAGGAACAACTGCCGGGGCATGGGCGTTTCGTCGAGCGTCCAGCGCTCGACGATGAGATGACGGCGCAACTGCCCGGCATCGGTCAGGCTCGCCAACCAGTCGTTGGTCCGCTGGACGATAAACGCCTGCGGCGAGGCCGTCGCACTGAGCAGGTTGAGCAACGATCCGGGAATCGCATTACCGCCAATCAATGCATCGGTGTCCGGAAACCGGGAAACGAACCGGCCCAGGGCTCCGATATCCGGGCCGAAATGCAGGGGTGACGCGAGCACGACCAACCCCTTGACCCGATCCGGGTAGCGTGCAGAGTACAGCGCTGCCAGCGTTCCCCCAATGGAGTGCGCGTTGATGAACACGCGCTCCTCTCCGGCATCCCGGCACACGGTGTCGATACATGCACCGAGCATCCACGCGACGTAGTCGCCGAGCCCGAACGCGTCAGCATCCGAAAACGTCCGTGGCCAGGCCACCAGACAGACCCGCGAGCCCTGCTCCAGGTGGCGCCGAACGACGCTGATTTCGGGGTCGAGATCCCAGATATCGGGGCTCTTGATAGGGGCGGGAACGAGTACCACGACCGGTCCGCGCGCCGCGCTGGCGGCGTACCGGTAGAGCCTGGCCGGTGTCCCCGTATCCAGAATGTCGTGGGCGGTCTCGCGCGGGCCGAGACCGAGTATGTCGCAGACCTGGCCCCAATGCCGGCGATACCAGTCAAGCCCCGTCAACACGGGTTGTGACATTCCGAGTTGGCCATGATGGTGCGGCTCGGCCACGGCGTGACGTCTCCGTCGGTCAAAGGCAGACCCTTCAGGGCCGTGGATCGCCGCCTGGCGTCGATGCCCTGCGCAGGCACTCGCCCTCCATTATGGTTACCCGACGGGGATCCCCCAACCCGACCACGCGACCGGCGCGCCGCCCGACGACGGACGGTCTCGCGCCACGCACGCATGGCGTCGATGCCCTGTGACAGCGGCGCCCCGGTTATGGTCCGTGGTCCCTAGATGAGCGCGCGCACCGCCTCGGTCACGGCCCCGGCCGTGAATCCGAAGTGCTCGTAGACCGCCGGCCCGGGGGCCGACTCGCCGAAAGTGTCGAGCCCCACGACCCGGCCCTGCGGGCCAACGACCCTCTGCCAGGAGTCGGGCACCCCCGCCTCCACCGCCACCCGCGCGGTGACCGAAGCCGGCAGCACCGACTCCCGGTAGG